>CAMJUL010000022.1 GCA_946408995.1 uncultured Clostridia bacterium
TCAAAGTAACGTCTACCGTAAGTTCCACTGTGGAAGTTACTCTGAGAATTTACTTGTTGTAATATTAATGTAACAATTGAAGAGCCTTCTGTTTACATTGGCCAAGAAAATGTGGTACAATAAAAAAGAATCTGCCCGGAGACCCCGGGATCTCGGATGGGAGGCTGTATCAGTGAAGCCGGACAAAAGCATGAAACCATCGGTGGAAAAGAAAGGCGTTTCCACCCCGGCAGCAAGGGAAGGAATTCCCGCAGGGAGCGGGGGGACCCTCGTCACGGGCGGCAGTCGGCTTCTCGCTTTTTGCGTGCTTTTTGTTTTTCTTTTTTCCAATACGGCCTTCGGCGCGGTTTATCCAACGCTCCGAAGGGGAGACGTATCGGACGATGTCCGTACGATGAAACGCGCCCTTGCCGCGATCGGATATTCCCTGACGGTAAACGATACATTTGACGCGACGACGGAAGCCCTTGTCCGCGCCTTCCAGAGAACGCACGCGCTGAATGTGGACGGCATTGCGGACAGCGTTACCCTGGAGACCCTTTATCGGGTGGCGGCCGAGAAGAACGGCTCCCCTGTCGCGACGGAGGAGCCCGCAGAGCAGTCCAGCCTGCGCTTTGGATCCTCCGGACAGGCGGTGACCGAGCTCCAGCAGGCGCTCATCCGGCTGGGGTATTCCCTGAATGCGGACGGGAAATACGGCAGCGCGACCTACTCGGCGGTCAGCGCCTTCCAGCGCAGCGAGGGATTGACGGCGGATGGCGTCGCCGGGCAGGAGACCCTAAGCCGTCTTTATGCCCGGGCGTCCGACAGCGCGAACAGAGCCGTCACTGCGGTTCCGACAGCCGTGCCTGACACCGAGAGAATCCTTCCGGCACTGACGGCCCGGGTCACGACCTCCTCCGGATCGCTCAACCTGAGAAAAGCGGCTTCCGGTACGGCGCAGGTCCTGCGGACCATTCCAAACGGCGCGGTCATCTCGGTCCTTGATTACGGGACGGTCTGGTCCTCTGTCCGTTACGGGACGACGACAGGGTATGTGATGACCCGGTTTATTACCCTGAACGCTTCTGCTGCCACAGCGGTCCCCACACCCAATCCTGTGATCGTGACGGCGACGCCTGCCTCCCGGGACAGCGGTGCTTCCCTTCCCCAGGGGTATGCTTATGTGAATACTGCCGACGGCGGGACCCTCAACCTGAGAAGTGCTGCTTCGGAAACAGCCCATGTGGTGATTACCGTCCCGAACGGGGCCCTGGTCAGGCTGCTTGCTTTCAGCGCTGCCTGGACGCAGATCTACTACAGAGGCTATACCGGCTATGTGATGACCTCGTATTTGACCACGTCCGTTTCCGCCCAAACGCAGGCCCCCATCGTCACGGCGGCCCCTGCGCCGGCGCAGACTTCTTCCACTATTTATATGATCGCCCGGGTAACGACCAGCGGTGGGGGACTGAACCTGCGGGAAAGCGCTTCTGCGGGCTCGAGAGTGGTGACAGTTCTGCCCAATGGCGCCAGCGTGACCGTGACGGCCTACAATACTTCCTGGTGCGCGGTGACCTATGGCGCTTACAGGGGATACGTGATGACCCGCTATCTGGCCCTTTCTTCCATACAAACCGCAGCTGCGCCGACGCTGATCCCGATCTCAACGGGCACGGCCTCGCCACGGAACGGGATGACGGCCCGGGTCGTGACTTCGGGGGGATCCCTGAATCTGCGCCAGCAGCCCTCTCCGGGATCCCAGGTCATAACGACCATTCCCAATTCGATGGTGCTCAATGTTTCGCAATACGGCGGCGTATGGTGCCGCGTTACCTATGGGACCTACGACGGGTACGTTATGACAAAGTATCTGACGATCCTTTCGGGCGCGACAAATACGCCGGTTCCCACGCCGACCGTTTCCCCGGCGCCTGCGGCGCCTGTGAATACCGAGGGACTGTTCGCCCAGGTTTCAGGCGGTACGCTGAATATGCGCAGCGGAGCCTCCTCCGGTTCGTCGGTCCTGACGGTCATCCCCTCCGGGGCTTTTGTGACGGTGACGAGCTACGGGTCCCTGTGGAGCGGGGTTTCCTACGGCGGATACAATGGGTATGTGATGACCCAGTATCTGAAGCTTTATTCCAGCGGGCAGCCTTCTTCTGCCGCTCCGACGGCCGCGCCGAACGGGACCGCTTCGGCGGGATATGATACCACGGTCTTTACGCGGACCCTGCGGGCAGGGTACACCGGAACGGACGTCACGCTGCTGCAGAGACGGCTTGCGGAGCTGGGATACCTCTCCTCCTCCGGCCTGAACGGCGTCTATGACGATCAGACCATGACGGCGGTCAAGCTGTTCCAGAAGATGCATGGCCTGTCTCAGGATGGCCTTGCGGGCACCAGGACGTTCGCCATGCTGTTCGCCTCCACGGCGGTCGCTTATAACAGCGACATTTCTCAATACAGCACCCTGCATATCTATTATAACGCTGTGGATACCAGTTTGACTTCCAGCGTGCAAAAACTGCAAAGCCGTTTGAGGGAATTGGGATATACCTGCAACGTGACCGGACGTTTTGACGAGACGACGTACATGGCGGTCCTTTCCTTCCAGCTCCGGAATGGGATCACGGTCAGCGGCGCAGCGGATCCTGCGACCCAGCAGCGTTTGTACGCTTCCAACGCAAAGGGACCGACTGCGCCAGCCAGCCTGGAACTGGAGGAAGGTGCCGGGTACATGTCCGGCCCGACGGTTTCCCAGATTCAATTGCTGCATTGGTACAACAGCGTCAGGTCCGGACTCTCCGGCGGCTCCACCCTGCTGATCTATGACCCGACGACGCATCTTAGCTGGAACCTCAGGGTGATGTCCTGCGGGCGCCACGCCGACTGTGAACCGGCTTCTCTGCGGGATACGCTGATCATGTTCCGGGCGCTCGGTCAGCCGTCCTGGACCGTGCATCCGGTCTATGTGCGCCTTCCCAACGGTGAATGGACCATGGCGACGATGCATGACCGTCCGCACCTTTCCGGAAGTCTGTCGGACAACGGCTTTGACGGTCATCTGTGCGTGCATTTCCTTCGGGATATGGCGGAAGCGCAGCAAAACGATCCGAACTATGGCGTGACCAACCAGAACACCCTTCGTGAGGCCTGGAAGGCCCTGACGGGGGAAACGGTTCCATAATGGGCCGGAAAAACAAAACAGGACTGCAACAAGGGCTGCCGGATCGGCAGCCCTTGAATCATGGGATATGTTTTTTTCAGAACCAGGTCTGGCAGAAACAGTTGATGTACCATTCCTTCTGATGAACGGTGTAGCGGAACACCTCCGTGTCTTCCCTGAGGTCCTCCGGCAGGTCGGCGTAATTGTGATGCGTGGTGTCGGTGGAATCGTAGAGATAACAATAGCGTTTGATTTGGCTGGAGACGTTTCCTTCCACGGTTTGTACGATATAGGTGCCGTCGCCGCGGTCCTCCACCGAGGTGACCATGCCGACATGCACAAAGCCGGATTCATAGCCGCGCTTCTGGTAGATCACAAGATACCCGGGCCGGGGGAGGGGCGAGGTCCGTTCCATGTTCATGAACCCTTTGAGGATTTTGCCAACGCCGGCGGCATGGACTGCGTAAGGGGTACCGTCCGGATGGGGGACGGACTTGTTGTAATCCTGCATGGGGACGCCTGCCGAATCCAGACAGTAGTTGGCAAACCCGCCGCACCATCCAAACCAGCATTTCGGGCCGGTCCCGCACCACCAGGCCGTATATTTGTTTTGTCGGCCGAAAACGGTACCACGGTTGGCTTCCCATTCACCAAGGGCAAAGTCGATGGCTGACCGGATCAGGGCGGGGACCGCGTCCAGGGTCACCACAACGTCATAATACCGCTCGCTCCCATCCGGCAGAACCGCCGTGAGCATGGCAAACCCCTCGTTGTGGGCAAGAATAACGGAACCTGAGCCAACTGCCGTTTCAGGCGCGTCGCTTAGCCAGCGGACATCGCTGCCGAGGCCGGAATCCCACTGACCATCCGGACGGATCTCCAGGGGGATATGACCGTACGTCCAGGCGGTTTCCTGTGTTTCCACGGAAAAAGCGGAACAAGGGGAAACAAACAGGAGGAGCGCCAGCAGGAAAGTAAAAGGTTTTCGCATGTCAGATCCCTTCCTTCAGCACGATAATTGATGAAAGACGGCGCCGTCCAGATCTTTCCATAGAAACACGCTTCCGTCAAAGGTCATGTAGCTGTGAGGACTGGATTCCTTTGGAATTGAAACGGAACCGGGATTAAGATACAGGGAACCATTTTCCAGCGGCTGCCAGGCAGGAACATGGGTATGCCCGTGGAGCAGAAGATCCCCGGGCTGCAGGGAGGGAAGGCGTTCTTCGCTGAACAAATGGCCGTGGGTGAAGAAAACAAGACGTTTTTCAAGGGGCAAAATCCCGTAATCCGCCAGGATGGGAAAATCCAACACCATCTGGTCCACCTCGGCGTCGCAGTTGCCGCGGACGCACAGGATACGGGAACTGTAGCGGTTCAGGGTGGAAAGCACTTCCTTTGGGCTGTATTCACGGGGCAGGTCGTTTCTTGGCCCGTGATACAATAGATCCCCCAACAGAAGCATACGGTCCGCCCTCTCCCGTTCGAAGGCCTCAAACAGCCCCCGGGTATAATAGGCGGATCCGTGCAGGTCTGACGCGATCAGTAAAAGCATGGTTTACTCCTGTTCCGGCGCTGTTATCCCTGCGCAGCTTTCGAAAAAAACGGGCAGGACCTGCCGGGTTTTTTGGATCAGCTTCTCATAAACCCACTCGTTCATCCAAGGCTCGCTGCACGCGCGAAGAAAGGCATCCGGGGCAAACCAACGGACGGATCGGTTTTCGTCTGCCTTTGGCCGCAGAGGCTCACGTTCGTCGCCGCGAAGGAGAAAGGTAAGGTTCAGATGAAGGTGGGAGGGAACGTATTTTCCACGCCTGACATGTCCGTTCACCGGAAGGATCTCCAGGGAAAAGGGGTCCGTCATCAGTGCTTCCAGGGTATGAATTCCGGTTTCTTCCCGTGCCTCCCGAATCGCAGTGTCAAGGAAATCGCAGCTTCCGTCCATATGACCGCCGGTCCAGGACCAGCTTTTGTACAGGTTGTGCCAGACGGCCAGGACGTTTTCCCCCCGGGAATCCACGATCCAGGCGGAGGAAGTAAAGTGGGATGGAAATTCCCTTCCAAAGAGAGAAACACCGGAGGAGAGCATGGCAAGAAGGGCCTGCTTGTCGGTTTCTTCCTGAGGGGTAAAGGGCTTGTAGCGGCTGATCAAACAACTGACATTCCTGTTCATGTCCTGCCTCCCGTTCATTCCTTAGTATAGCACCGCCCCGGAATTCCTTGCAACGGGAAAAAAGTATGGTATACTGGTTTGTGATGGCGGCTGAACTGGCATTTTATCCCTGCACAGACGCCTTTCAGGACCTGCTTTATATTTCAGACTGGAGGAAAGCATGTTCGCGATACTGTATTTATTGGTTTATCTGGTTTCGGGGACAGCCATCGCCTGGTTCCTGCTTCCGAGGATCCGTTTGATCGCCAGGATCTATATCGGGCTGTGCCTTGGCGTGATCCTGATGATGTGGCTGCCTGCGCTGATGGCTTTTTTTGTCCGTTTTTCCGTAACGGGCCATCTTTTGGCGCTTCTTCCCTTGGCGGCGCTGACCCTTCTTGCCTTTGCTTTCCGGGATAAACGAAGTTCAAGGGGCTGGGAAGAAGCGGACAAGCGGCTCCTTAAGACCCTCGTGTGGATTGCCCTGCCCCTGACCCTTCTGACGGCATACCTGGTGACGACCCACACCGTAAAGCCGGCGGCGGACGGCTCATATCATGTTGGACAGAGCACCTATGGCGATTTGAATCTGCATCTGGCCATCATCACCGGGCTCAGGAATGCTTCCTTTCCGCCGGACTACAGCATTTACCCGGGGGAGCTTCTTGCCTATCCTTTCTTGACGGACAGCTTTTCCACCAGCTTTATGGTGCTTGGCATGAAACTGCACGGGGCAGTGCTGATCCCGTCCTATCTGCTCCTGGCGCTGGTGTTTTGCGGATACTGCATCCTCTGCGACCGGATCGCTTCTCGGGAATCCGTGGCAAGGCTTGCGGTGCTGCTCTTTTTCCTGAACGGCGGGCTTGGCTTTCTGTATGCCTTTGACATGCTGGGGGTCAGCCTTGGAAGCAGTGCCCAGAATCAGCTGCAGAGCGGTGCCGGCCTTTTTGACCGGCTGCGGAATATCCTGGACGGGTATTATACGACGCCCACCAATCACGCAGAGCAGGGATATTACAACCTTCGGTGGAGCAACGTACTATGCGACATGCTGGTTCCGCAGCGAACGACGCTGGGAGGATGGGCCATGGTCCTGCCCTGCCTTTATTTGCTCTATGACACCATGGTGCCCTCCCGTGCGGACGCCTGGGACCGGATCGAGCAAGAGACAGGACGGGTCCGTCTTCGCCCGGCGGTGCTCCTGGGGATGATGGCAGGGTGCCTTCCCATGGTTCATACCCATTCCTTTACGGCACTTGCAATGGTCAGCTTTGGCTGGGCGCTGTATGACATAACGCTCCGTCTGGCTTCCGTAAAGAAGCTGGGGCTTGAGGAAAAGGCGTTGAACAGGCGCTCTCTGTTGGCGAGGATCGCGGAATGGGCCGTTTACGCGGCCTGTGCCGCCGCGCTTGCGCTTCCGCAGCTGTTCTTGTGGACTTTCTCCCAGATGAACGGCAGCGATCATTTTATCCGGTTCCATTTTAACTGGGTCAACAATCCCAACACGCAGGGAATGAGGGACGGGTATTTCTGGTTTTACCTGAAAAACATCGGAATCCCCTTCCTGATGATGCTCCTTGCTCTTTTGGAAAAAAAGCCCTGGAGACGTTTTCTTGCGTCCGGCGCTTTTGTGGTCTTCGCTCTGGCGGAGCTGGTCCAGTTCCAGCCAAACGAATATGACAACAACAAGCTGTTCTATATCTGGTACATGCTGACTGCGCTGATCGCGGCTGACTACATGATGGAATTGTTTGATCGCCTGAAAGGCCTGCGGTCGAGAGCAGTATTGTCTGCGCTGACCTGTGTCGTACTGTTCTTGTCCGCGGCGCTGAGCGTAGCGCGCGAATGCGTCAGCGATTATCAACTCTTTTCCCCGGATGCCGTGGATACGGCGCGGTTCATTGAGGACAATACGGAGGAACACGCGGTATTTATCACCTGGACCGAGCATATCAATCCGGTCAGCAGCTTGGCGGGACGGACCATTGTTTGCGGACCGGACCTGTGGCTTTACTGGCATGGGTTCAACACCTATGAACGGCAGGACGAGCTGCGGGCCTTTTATCAGGATCCGGAGGGGAACCTGGATATCCTCCGGAAATACCAGGCGGGATATATTCTGGTGGGCAGCTATGAGCGGGCCGCGATGAATGTGAACACCGGGGCCCTTGACAGCCGCTTTGACCGGATCTACGAATCCCCCTCGGGTGAATACGTGATCTATCAAGTGGGGGAATGAAAACGGATGGAGCGTTTTTTCAGGTATTCCAGGGAACATGCCAAGCCCATCCGTCTTTTGACGATGCCTGATCCTGAGACAGGGAAAATGCGTTATCTAACGGTGATCGCCGTGCGCTGGGATACGGACAGGCTGTATTATATCCGGAATTCCCAAAAGGCGCAGTCCCTGAAATCCATGGACCTCTCAGAAATCCTTGCGGCCGAGTATGCCCGGGGGGATGACGGGGACACCCTGAAGTACATCATGCGGGAAGAGGAAAAAGACAATGAGTAAAAGGCTGGATTTGCAAACCATTTTCGGGAAAATCAAGGCCCTTTTTCAGGACCCGGTGCGCAGAAAGGAGCTGGCGACCTATATCCTCTTTGGCGTTCTGACCACCCTGGTCAATTGGGTCGTATACTGGCTGATGACCCGTCTGACCGGAATGGACGGATATGAGAAAAACAGTTCCGGGTATGTGCTGACAGGAAACCTGTCGAACCTGGTTGCCTGGGTCGTGAGTGTTGCCTTCGCTTTTGTGACCAATAAAAAATATGTCTTTAAAAGTCAAAAAACCGTGAAGACCGGCGCTCTTCGGGAGCTGCTGATGTTCTTTGGCGCGAGGGTCGCGTCCTATCTGATTTTTGACGTGGCGCTGTATACGCTGTGTCTGTTTGTCATGAATGACCTTCTTGACAAGCTCCTGATGAACATCCTGGTGGTGATCTTTAATTACGTTGTCAGCAAATGGGTGATCTTTAAAAAGGACCATGGGAAAGACACGATGGCGTAAGCAAACCGGCCTGCGATTCAGCGCGAAAACAGGACACACTTGCCATTTTTGCCCGGGTATGATAGAATCTCCGGGAATGACAGAAAAGGAGCCTCAGCGATGGTGCACATTTTCCTGGACGTGATGGGCGGGGATGAAGCCCCAAAGTGTACGGTGGAGGGCGCTTTTGAAGCGCTTCGGGCCAATCCGGAGCTGAAACTGACGCTGGCGGGGGTCCAAAGCCAAATCGAACCGCTGCTGACCCAGTGCGACGACATTCGGGATCGGTTTTCCGTGCTGGACACACCGGAAATCATTACCAATCATGACGCGCCGGTCATGGCGGTACGGCAGAAGAAGCAGTCCGGCATCGTCAAGGGCATGCTTGCGGTCCGGGAAGGGGAAGCGGACGGATTTGTTTCCGCAGGCTCCACCGGCGCGGTACTCGCGGGCGGCATGTTCCGTCTTGGCAGGATCGAGGGGGTGGAGCGTCCTGCCCTCGCGCCGCTGCTCCCCAATGGCAAGGATTTCTTCTGCCTGATCGACTGCGGTGCCAATGTGGATTGTCTGCCGGCATATCTTCCCCAGTTTGGCATTATGGGTTCGGCGTATATGCGTCTGATGCGGGACAAGAAAGAACCAAGGGTCGGGCTGGTCAACATCGGCGCCGAAGCGGAAAAGGGCAATGCCCTTGCCAAGGCGGCTTATCCGTTGATGGAGAAGGCCCCCATCCACTTTATCGGCAATGTGGAAGGGCGGGATATCACCGCGGACCTGGCGGACGTCGTGGTCAGTGACGGCTTTTCGGGCAACCTGATCCTGAAATTCATGGAGGGGGTGGCTGGGACCCTGCTTGGGATCATCAAGAAAGAGATGATGGCGGATTTTCGCGGCAAGCTGGGCGGAGCCATTGCAAAGCCTGCCTTCAGGCGTGTCAAGAAGATCTTGGATTATACCGAAGTGGGCGGGGCTCCATTGCTTGGGGTAAATGGCGTTGTGGTCAAAGCCCACGGCTCCAGCAACGCGCATGCCATTGCCTGTGCGATCCGTCAGGCGGTGCTGATGGCCCAGAAGGACGTTCCCGGCGCGATTCGTGAGGGGATCGCCAAAGCACTTGAAGAGCAGCAGTCTCAATGAGGCGCTGTTTATATACTGAAAGGAGTATGCTTTATGAATAATGAGATTCTTCAAACGGTTTCCGAAATGATCGCCAAACAGCTCAAGTTGGATGTTTCTGAAGTGACGAGCGATAAACGGCTCCTGGAGGATCTGAAGGCGGACAGCGCGAACATCATGGTCCTGATCATGGACCTGGAGGATCATTACGACCTGACGGTGGAAGATGCTGCCATCGCCGAGCTGAAGACCGTTGGTGACATTGCGGAATACATCGAAAAGCATCAGTAATCACGGGCTTTCGGCGCGTTCGGGTTCTCCGGGCGCGCCATTCATCATGGTGACGGCTGCCCTGAAATGGGTTGCCGCTGTTTACAATTCTGAGAAGAAAGCTGGACCTGCGTGTACAAGGACCTTTATCGTCAAATCGGATATACCTTCAGGGATGAGACCCTGCTGGAATTGGCCATGCGCCACCCTTCCTACGGAGCGGACAACAATCAGCGCCTGGAATTTCTTGGGGACGCTGTGCTGCAGCTATGTATCAGCGACCGCCTCTATCGTCATTATTCGTTTGTTCGGGAGGGGGAGATGACGACTTTCCGGCAAAAGCTGGTATGCGAGCAGGCTTTGGCCGCCGTTGCCCGGGATATCGGGCTCGGGTCGTACCTGCGTATGGAGCATGGACTGGCTGAGGCCGGCGGACGCACCCATGACGGGCCGCTGTCGGACGCTATGGAGGCGCTTCTTGCTGCGGTCTATCTGGACGGCGGCTTTTCCTCTGCCATGGAGGTCGTCAACAGACTCTGGGAAAACAGGGACTGGAAAGATCTTCAAAAGACGGACAGCAAATCCGCCCTTCAGGAGTGGACGCAGGCGCATCTTGGAACCACGCCGGAATACACGGTCATCGGCGAGAGCGGACCGCCTCATGACAGGACTTTCTCAGTCGTCTGCCGCCTTTCCAACGGGATGGAGACCCGCGCGGAGGGAAAGAGCAAGAAAAAAGCGGAGCTCGCTGCCGCGGCGCAGGCGTTTGAGACCGTCAGGGGCCTGCAAGACTGAGCGCTATCAAGGACCGCCTTTCATGAAGCGAAGATGAAAGGGGATCAGACCCGGAAAGGATAACAGAACAAATGAAACTGAAAAGGCTTGAAATCTATGGCTTCAAGTCCTTTGCCGAAAAAACGCAGATCCTGTTCAACGCCGGAATCACAGGCATCGTCGGCCCAAATGGTTCCGGGAAAAGCAATATCGGTGACGCGGTCAGATGGGTTCTTGGAGAACAGAACGCCAGGGTCCTCCGCGGAAGCAGGATGGAGGACGTTATTTTCAATGGGACCGCCCGAAGAAAAGCGGCCAATTATTGCGAAGTATCCCTGGTTTTTGACAATGAGGACCGCGCCCTTCGTTCCGATTATTCGGAGGTCATGGTAACGCGCCGGGTATACAGGAGCGGGGAGAGCGAATATTATCTTAATAAGGCAATATGCCGGCTGAAGGACGTTCTGGAACTATTCCGGGATACCGGTATCGGACGGGACGGGTATTCCCTGATCGGACAGGGACGCATCGATGAAATCCTCTCGGCACGTTCGGACGACCGCAGGCAGATCTTTGAGGAGGCTGCCGGCGTGATGACGTTCCGTTTCCGCAAGGAGGAAGCGGAAAGGAAGCTTGCGCGGACCGAAGAAAACTTGAGCCGGGTCAACGACATCATCAATGAGCTGGAGCATCGTCTGGAACCGCTTGAGTCCCAGGCGGAAACTGCAAGGCAGTACATGGTGCTTTCCGGGCGGCTCAAGGAGCTGGAAGTCGAAATATTCATTCTCCGGTACGACCGTTCGCGGGAACGCATAGACGACATCCGGAAAAACCTGAAGGGCATTGAACAGATCCTTGCGGAAAAGGAAGAGGAAATCGCCCGGAACATGCAGGAACGGGACCGTCTTTCCTGGCAGGCTTCCGAGCTTGATGAAAAGCTGAACCTTCTGCATCGCAACCAAATGGAAGCGTCTGAAACCACCCATGCGCACAGGGCGGAGCAGCAGTCCACCCAGCAGCGGATCGAGAATCTTGCAGACCGTCAGGGCAGGCTTCAAAAGGACCGCGACAGCCTGGAGGATCAGCTTCGCACCCTGAACGCGGATTCCAAGGACGATGAAAAGAACGTTCAGGAGCAAAAAGACCATGTCGCTGTCCTGAAAGAGAAACTGGAGCAGGTCCGCCGTCAGCTTGAAGAGGCCATCCGGATCTCGGACGAAAAAGAAAACCGTCTTGATGCGCATAAAAACGCCATCTTGAACGCTGTGAACCGGCTCAGCGACGTACGGAACCAGCAGGCCAGGGCACAGGCGGTCCACGCGCAGATGTCCCAGCGCCTTGACGAACTGGTTCAGGGAAAGGCCGAATTGCTTGAAAAGGAAGCGTTCCTTCAGACGGCTTACGAAAAGGCGCTTTCTCTGGAAGCAGAGGTTCGTGACGAGCTTGAAGGGATGAAAGCATCGTACGGAAAGCGGAGTCAGGCGTATGAACAGTCCCTTTCCGGCATACGTGCGCTGAACAGCCAGGCCCAGACGGCACGGCTGACTTTGGAAACCGAAAAAAGCCGCTACCGACTGCTGAGCGAAATGTCCAAAGAAATGGAGGGCTACAGCCAGGCTGTTCGAAACGCGCTGAAGTTTGGGCGAAACGACCCGGATGTCCGCGATGTTCTTGCAAAACTCGTGCATGTGCCCAAGGCATATGAAACGGCGATCGATATGGTGCTGGGCGGGACGCTTCAGAATATCGTCACCCGGGACGAGGCGGCAGCCAAGCGGATGATCGATTATCTGAGAAACAACCGCCTTGGCCGGGCGACGTTTCTTCCCATGACAACGGTCCATTCACGCCTGCTGAACCGGGAGGAGCAGCGGGTCCTTGGAATGAAAGGCTGTATCGGCGTTGCGAGTGATTTGATCTCCTATGACGAGGAATATCGCGGGATCGTGGAAAACCTTCTGGGCAGGACCATCATCGCGGAAGACCTTGAGAGCGGCATCGCTATCATGCGTTCCGGGCGTCACGCCTTTCGACTGGTGACCCTGGCCGGGGATGTCATGCATTCCGGGGGCTCCATGACCGGCGGAACGGCCAACCGGACTTCGGCGAGCCTCCTTGGACGGGAACGGGAGCTGGGTGAGCTGAAAGAAAAGATCGCGGCCGATGAGAACGCCCTGAATCAGCTCAAAGTGGATATGGAACGCCGGCAGAAAGCCGCGGAAGAAGAACAAGCCCTTTTGAACCATGCCAATGAGGATATACGCCAGCAGGAAATTGCGTTTGCCAGGGAACAGGAGCATGTAAAAAACGCCAAGGACGAACTGGAAGCGCACAAAGGGACCCTTCAACGGACGGAAGAAGCCATTTTGCAGCTGGAAAGCGGGCTGAAGGACATCCGGGAGGACCTGGAAAGGGTTTCCCAGCAAACGGTGGAATCCGGGTTTGACCGGGATAAAATGGACCGGGAGACCGTTCTTCTCCAGCAGGAACTGAGGGACAGCCGGAATGAATGCGACAGGCTGCGTGCGCTGCTTGAGAAAGAGCAGGACCACTACAGCTCCGAGGAGCACCGGCTGGATCTGTTTGGACGGGATCAACAGCTGCGGGCCAGTGAGATTCAACGCGTGACAGCGAGCCTTGCGGAGCTTGAAAAAACGGAAACGGAAAACCGGGAGGCCATCGTTGAACTGGAGAAGCTGAAAACCGAGCAGGAAAAGACGGTAGAGGCGTCTGAAAGGATCCTTTCCGGCCTGACCGACGAGCTTTCCGGCCTGGAGGCCTCCAGGAAAGCGCTGAATGAGCAGCAGCGCGTCAACAATCAGCGCGGGGACGAACTGAGGGATGAAATGGCAAGTGAAACACAGAAGGGCCACCGTTTGGAACTGGTTCTGAACAAGGCGGAAGGGGAACTGAATACCCTGTGCGAGCATATGTTCAACGCCTACGAGCTGACTTATGCCGGCGCTTTGGAGCTGAGAAAGGAAAGAAAAACACCGTTTGATCTTTCCCAGGGGGAGAAGGAGGCCGCCCGGCTCCGGAGCGTGATCCGGGAAATGGGGCCGGTCAATGTCGCGGCCATTGAGGAATACGCGGAAACAAAGGAACGGTTTGATCAGCTCTCCTCCCAGCGCAACGATCTTCTGCAGGCCGAGGATGACCTGACACAGCTGATTTCCAGGCTTCTGAAACAAATGGAAGCACAGTTCACCTCTGAATTTGAGAAACTGAACGCTTATTTCAAGGTGACCTTTCAGCGGCTGTTTGGAGGCGGACAGGCGGAGCTCAGGCTTTCCGATCCGGCAGATTCCCTGAACTCGGATATTGAGATCATCGCGCAGCCGCCGGGAAAGAAGCTGCAGATGCTCAGCCTGCTCTCCGGTGGAGAGAGGGCGCTGACCGCGATCGCGATCCTGTTTGCGATGCTGAAGCTGAAGCCGACTCCTTTTTGTATTCTGGACGAGATCGAAGCGGCTTTGGATGAAGCAAATATCGGCTATTTTGCGGATTATCTTTCCGAATATAAAGAAGACACCCAGTTTGTGGTGGTGACCCACCGAAAAGGAACGATGGAGCGCTGCGATGCGCTGTATGGGGTGGCCATGCAGGAGCACGGGGTGTCCGGCATGGTCTCGGTCAACCTGCAGGATTATGAGTGAGGAGGCGGAAAATGGGCTTTTTTCAAAGACTGAAACAGGGACTCAAGAAGACACGCGGCGGCTTTACGGAAAAAGTGGACGAACTTGTGGTCAACACCAGGGAGATCGACGAGGATTTTTACGATGAGCTCATGGACATCCTAATCCTCGGCGATGTGGGTGTTGCAGCCTCAGAGGACATTATCGGCAAGCTTCGGGAGAGGGTTGCCCAGCGGGGCGTAAAAGATACGAGAGCCGCCCGCGGGATCCTGAAAGAAATCATTATTGAGGAGATGAACATCCCTCGTCCCGTCCTGAAATGGCCGCTGGTTATGTTTGTGGTCGGCGTGAACGGGGTCGGAAAAACCACCACGGTTGGGAAACTGGCCCTCCGTTTTCAGGAGATCGGGCACAGTGTCATTCTGGCGGCGGCGGACACCTTCCGCGCTGCAGCGGACGAGCAGCTTTCCATATGGGCGCAAAGGGCGAATGTGCCGCTGATCCGCGGCGGTGAAGGCGCAGACCCCGCTTCTGTCGTCTATGACGCCATTCAGGCGGCTAAAGCGCGCAACAATGACCTTCTGATCGTCGATACGGCGGGCAGACTTCACAACAAAAAGAATCTGATGGATGAGCTTGGAAAGATGCGCCGGATCATTGACAGGGAATACCCGGAAGCGGGCATGCGCTGTATGCTGATCCTGGACGCGACGACCGGTCAGAATGGTATCCAGCAGGCCAAGCAGTTCAAAGAGGCAGTGGAAATCGGCGGGATCATCCTGACCAAGCTGGATGGGACCGCAAAGGGCGGGATCGCGATTGCCATCAAGAAGGAATTGAATATCCCAGTATGGTACATCGGGGTCGGAGAAGGCATTGATGATCTGCAGGCGTTTGACGCACGGCAATTTGCGGATGCCCTTTTCGGCGATGAGGAAGAAAAGGGCGCCTGAGGGCGCATGCAAAAACCGGCAGAGCGGCGGACAGGAAGGTGTCCGGAACCGTTCTGCCGGTTTTTTTGCCTCTGTGGATCAGAACTCCAGCATTTTCTCAATGTAATTCTTTAATTCGCTGCGATGAATGCGGACCTGGGACATGCTGTCCCTGTCGCGTACGGTCACGGTACCGTCTTCCTGGGTATCAAAATCGACCGTGATGCAGACGGGGGTGCCGATTTCGTCCTGACGGCGGTAGCGTTTTCCGATGGAGCCGGTTTCGTCATAATCGACATTGAAGGATTTGCTCAGTTCCTGATAGATTTCCGTCGCGAGGCCGCCAAGCTTGTTTTTCTGCAGCGGCAGAACGGCAGCCTTGAAGGGAGCAAGGGCCGGATGGAGATGCAAGACAACGCGGGTGTCATTCTCGAGCGCTTCTTCCTCGTAGGCGTTGCAAAGGAAGGCGAGGGCCATACGATCGGCGCCCAGAGAGGGTTCGACAACGTAGGGAATGAATTTCTCGTTTGTGAGGGGATCCAGGTAATCCATGTTCTCACCGGACACTTCCTGATGCCTGCTCAGGTCATAATCCGTGCGGTCGGCGATGCCCCAAAGCTCGCCCCAGCCGAAGGGGAATAGGAATTCGAAGTCGGTGGTCGCTTTTGAATAGAAGGACAGCTCTTCCTTGCTGTGATCCCTCAGCCGCAGATTCTCTTCCTTGATGCCCAGGGAGAGGAGCCAGTCCCTGCAAAAGGCGCGCCAGTACTCGAACCATTTCAGGTCTTCGCCCGGATGACAGAAGAATTCCATTTCCATTTGTTCAAATTCGCGGATCCGGAAGATGAAGTTGCCGGGGGTGATCTCGTTCCGGAAGGACTTTCCGATTTGGCAGACGCCCATGGGCAGCTTTTTGCGTGTGGTGCGGACGATGTTTTTGAAGTTGACAAAGATACCCTGCGCCGTTTCCGGACGGAGATAGATTTCACTGGAGGAATCCTCCGTGACTCCCTGGTGGGTCTTGAACATCAGGTTGAACTTGCGGATGCCCGTAAAATTCTTCTTGCCGCATTCGGGACAGACGATGTCATGCCCGGCGATGAAGGATTCGTACTGCTCATTGGTCCATCCGTCGGCCTGCAGTTCCTCGCCGTGGGTTTTTCCATAATCTTCGATCAGCTTGTCCGCGCGGAAACGCGCATGGCACTCGCGGCAGTCCATCAGCGGATCGTTGAAGGTTCCCACATGGCCGGAGGCCACCCAAACCTGGGGATTCATCAGGATCGCGCTGTCCAAACCCACGTTGTGGGGATTTTCCTGCACAAACTTTTTCCACCAGGCCTTTTTGACGTTGTTTTTAAATTCCACGCCCAAGGGACCATAGTCCCAGGCATTGGCAAGTCCGCCGTAAATCTCGCTTCCGGCGTACACAAACCCGCGCACTTTGCACAGGGCGACCAGCTTGTCCATCGTCAGTTTTTCTGCCATTGTTGTCATCCTCCTACCAGTTTCCGCAACATCATAGCGTTTTAGCGTGGGTTTGTCAAGGAATCCTTCGCCCTCGCGCAAAGCATACGAGGAGTGAAGAAATCATTCCGTGGCCAGGTTCTCCGGGTCAAGGCGCATATACACGGTCCCGGGGACCGCCCCGTCCTTGTGATAGGCGAACAGTTCAGAAACCGTGACCAGCTGATAGCCTTGTTCAACCAATTCTGGGATGGCCTTGATGACCGCGTCCGCGGTGGTGGCATACAAATCGTGCATCAACACGATGTATCCGCTCCGGGATTCCCGGATCAGAGAACGATAGGTCTTCGAGGTGTTCCGGGTGCTCCAGTCCAGGGTATCCACCTTCCAGGAAGCGATGATCATGCCAAGATCGGCACAGACCTTTTTGACGCGGCTGTTGAAGGACCCGTAAGGACAGCGGAGCACCTTTACCTGCTTCCCGGTCAGTTCGAAGACCAGGTCGTTCACCCGGGTCAGCTGGCTTTGGATCTGTTTGACGCTCAGTTCGGTCAGCTTCTGATGGGACCAGGTATGGCAGGCGATCTCATTGTCCTGGGCCGCGATGCATTTAAGGACGTTGGAGAAGGCATTGAGGCGGTTGCCTACCACACAGAAGGTGGCCCTGCCGCCATATTTTTCAAGCACATCCAGGATTCGCAGGGTTTCGGCGCTGGGGCCGTCATCAAAGGTCAGGGCAAGCATGGGTTTTTCCGGATCGATCTGTCTGGCCCCGTCGCTGATGAGCGGGGTGGAGATGGCAAGAACAGAGGAACACTGCAGATAGGGAAGGGTGATCTTCTGCATGCCCGCGTCCAGGGGCAGGATCTCTCCGGCCTGGAAATAAAAGCTCAGTCCGTTTTCGTCCAGTACAGCATGGCTGAACAGGTCCAGATCCTGCGGAGAAACGTATCCACCGGTCATATTCCCGAAGACCCTGCTGTACTTGGCGTCATATTGGAAGCGGACGGCGTCCGGATCCGCGAGCAGAGCCGTTCCGTCCATAATGATGTCTTCCTCCAGATCAAGCATGCAGGAGTGGATAAAGGACAGAGGGGAGAGTCCGTCGACCGTGTATACGGAAAGAAGGGTGACGGAAGCATAGCGGTCATTCAGCTTGGAGGAGGAATAGGAGATGTCCAGGGCGGCGTGCTTGTCCGAATGGTATTGGGTGTGATCCTGGGATACAAAATCCATGATTTCATGGATGCGGGAGGAGAAAAAGGCATCAATGCGCCCAAGAACGAAAACAGGATAGCGTATCGTGCAGGCCAGGTTTCCAATGGAGGTGCTCAGGCTCTTTTGGGAGCCGGCCCTGTGCCAGTTCGTTCGTACCTGTCCGGCTTCCAGGGTGAATTTCATTTCTCCCTCCGTAAGACAGGTGACGGCACTGTAATCCGTATCGGTCATGCGAAGGTTATCCTCCTGAACATAGCCGAACAGCAGGCCGGAACGGACGTGAATCCACCCATTGGACTGATCGAGGACCTCAAAACGGGTCTCTCCGACGCATTTGCGAAGAATGTCCGAGGATGGATCCGGGGAAGAGAACAGGTTGATGATCCTGTCGGGACTGCTTCCGATGGCCCAGCCCGCGTGGGTGTATTCAAGGGAGGTTTCCACGTATTTGGACAACATGTACCCGTACCGGCCATTGATCTCCACATAATACCAGCTTCCGGAAGAACCGTAGATGTTTACCTGTGTCCCATTGGAATAGGAAGCGATGACTTCCGCGTCGGATTCGGGCTTTTCGCGCATTCTCAGGGATCCGCCGGTGATCCTGCCGATCCTGCGGATGCCGGAAGTATCCTCTGCCGGAGCGGCTCCAAAGGAACCCATAAAAAGTAAAATCGCCAGGAAAACAGCACAAAAACGATACAGTTTCATTTGCATTTCCTCCTGCAACAGTATAAAGTATAAAACAGGAAGGGAATAAAATCAATTCGCCTTTTCAGTTTCAAGTCAATTCTGTCGGATGGGAGAAGCACATGGAAAAGACAAACGTCATGCGGATCTTGGAAAGAAATCAAATCCCATACAGAAGCCACGAATACGAAGGCGCTGTCAAGGGCGAGGAGGTGGCGTCCCTTCTTGGAGAGGCGCCTGAAAAAGTATTCAAAACGCTGGTGACCGTCGGACAAACGAAAAAGCATTATGTATTCATGATCCCGGTCGGGGAAGAGCTGGACCTGAAAAAGGCGGCAAAGGCGGCCCATGAAAAAAGCATCGTCATGCTGCCTCAAAAAGAACTGTTCCCTTTGACGGGGTATGTTCACGGCGGCTGTTCCCCGATCGGCATGAAAAAGGCGTTTCCGACCTTTATCCATTCAACGGCGGCAGACCTGGACACCCTCTTTTTCAGCGCGGGCAAGATCGGGGCTCAGGTGGAACTGCCTCTGGAAGGGCTCAGACGCTTGCTCCCTGTCGAGGAAAAGGACCTGATCGTGGAAGAAAGATCCTCCGGAAGCGGTTCGACATAAGAAGCATATACATATCCGTCCATCACGTCTGTTTTGACGTGAAGCCAGCCGTCGACCGCCTCCTCCACGACAGCGAGCAGCTGTCCATAATACAATGGACAAACCACCGGGCTTGTGATGCTGGGGGAAACGCGCATGTTCAGATAGGAGTTTTCACTGATCCCGGTGACAGAGACCATCCGGATGCCTTCACCCCGGACAAGGTCCGTGGGCATCAGCGTCGGTCTTGGGGTCGGGCTTGCAGCTGGGCCGGGCGTGGCGAGGAACGTTCTGTCCAGAACCGTGGCTGCGGGAAAGACGGCGCCGGGGGCATTCCGGACAAATTGAAGGCCCGGGTAATAAAACTGCAGGATCTCATCGGCGGTCTTTCCATATTTCAGCGCCATCCATTGGGCGCCGCGCTGACTCATGCCCACCCCGTGTCCGTACCTTCTGCTTTTAAGAACAAAGGACGTTTCTGTTTCCTCCACGGTCAAAAGCTCATTGCCGGAACCCGGATTGATCAAAAGATCACACGCGGAAACAAGGTCCGGGAAGACGGGCAGGGAGAGAGAGAGGGACAGGGAGCGTTGCGTTTGGACCGCGGGGGCGGAGGAAGGAGCGGATTTTGCGGCGGGATCATAGTAGACCTCTTCCTCCGGATCCGTGACCGTGTATTCCACGGATACCTCCATGGCCATTTCCGTAAAGCGCAGGGAATTTAGAGGAATGGGATTTTTCAGGGTCAGGCTGTCCACCGTGCTCCAGCGGAAATTCTCCGGCTCGATCCCCTTCTTCGCAAGGATATCCCGGATACGCGGCAGCACAAGGGGATCCAGGACCCCGCTTTCGGCGACGGATTTGGGAACAGAAAAGCTCCTGACCGTGCTGTAGGGGTTTTCATGGTCATAGGGATCCTGCTGCCGGACCAGGTAGGGAAGATCCTTTCCGCCCCAGACCTGGGAGACGGTTTCGGTTTGGCCACCGTTTGAGGCGCAGTAATAACAGGAAGCATAGGTCCCGTCGGCGTTGATCCCGCAAATGCCTGCGGTCTCGTTTACAGCCTTTGCGGATCGAAAATGCTCCTTTTGAATGCCCATATAGACCTGGTCGTTGGGGTTGTCCGTCACATCATAATCGGGATTTTTGAGGGCTTTTCTGTTCAGGGCATAGGTGCGGGAGGCAATGGCCTGGGCCTTCAGGGCCTCAAGAGGGTAGGAGTCACTCATTTCATAAGGGATCACGCCAAGGAGATACTCCTCCACGTTCACATAGAGAATGGCTCGCAGAGCATTGTTCTTGATCGTAAGCAAAAGATCCCCCGGATGCAGGGGATAGGCGTGATTGATGCGGAGCCCGTTTTCGTTCTGTTCCGAATCGGGCAGGGGATGACGGAGGAGAAGGAGCGAGGTCCCGTGCTCAAAGGCCATGCCGTCATAATAGACCATCAGCCTGCCGGAGGCACAGGAGACGGTCAGCGTGGACCCCCGCTGAAAGGCGATGGAATCGATGGAATAGCTTCCGTCCAGGGACAGATCCACCCGGTCGGTCAACGCAGGCCGGGTCAAAAGCACACGGAGGGTCTGGTCCTCCTCAGCAGCGGCGGAAGAAAGGGACAGGAAGAAAAAAAGGACGAGAAGAGCGGGGAATAAAGAAAAGAAAACGGGTTTGTCCATGACTAAGCCCCCTTTGGCGTATTGAAAACGGGAGGCCGGTAAAGAAGCAGCGCATTCGGGACCAGATGGATAACGGCGAGGTCCATTTGGACGATATCCCCGTCAATATTGACATACATGTTGCGGGAGGAAATCGTGCAGGCGCAGCCTTTATCGTGTACGGTTTCCGGGAATCCGAGCACCTTCCCGCGAAGAAGGCCCACAAGCCGTGGCAGGAGGCGTCCCTTTGAAAGCCGTTTGACCACGGTGAAATCCAGGCTGCCATCGCAAATGCTCGCCTGGGGTGAGATCCGGATGCCGCCGCCAATGAAGCCACCGTTCGCCGCGGAAAAGACCGTGGCATCTTCTGTTCTCTCCAGACCGGATTCTGATTTTATCGTCAACGGAAATGTCCTGTATTTCGCGACGGCCTCGAACACGCCCAGCAAATATGGGAGCAATCCGTGAAGCTTTTTTTTGTATTTCAGCGAGTTGCGCAGTACGTCCACGTCCAGTCCTGCGCCGACTTCGTTGATGAAATACCTGTCGTTGATTTGCCCCATGTCCACCGGCACAGGCCTGCCTGTAAAAAACAGTGCGGCGGCCTTCATGGGATCAAGGGGGATGTCCGCGGATTTGCAAAAGTCGTTTCCGGTTCCGGAGGGAATGATCAACAGCGGACAGGAAGTGTGCACCAATCCGCAGGCGACTTCGGACACGGTTCCGTCACCGCCGACCGCCGCGACGGCCTCTGCCCCTTTTTGCGCGGCCTGCCTGGCAAGGTCCGTGGCATGCCCTGGACGCTCCGAAGGGTGGATATTGCAGGAGAACCCTTCTTTTTCGGCCAGACGTGCAAAGGCTTCGGCCAGCTCTTTTGTTTTTCCTTTTTTCCCGGAAACGGGATTATAGATGATTTCAACCATGGCGTGGGCCCTTTTCCTTTTTTTGTTTACAATACAACAATTCTCCGCCGGATGTAAAGCGGTTTTTCACCTGGATGCGGGAAGTCTTTCAGGCGCTGGATGAAAGAGGCAAATCTTTCGGTTGTCACAAAATTGAAACTATATTATAATTGGTTTGCCTTTGGGCAGTACTACGAATGGGGGTAACAGGACGATGAGCAAAGTTCATGTATTTGATCATCCGCTGATTCAGCACAAACTCAGCATCATGAGGGCCAAGGATACCGGGTGCAAGGAATTCCGCGAACTGCTGGATGAGATTTCCATGCTGATGGTTTATGAGGTCACCCGGGATCTTCCCACGGAAGAGATTACGGTGGAAACCCCCATTTGCGCTACCAAAACGAGGGCTCTTTCGGGCAAGCCCATCGGGATTATCCCCATTCTCAGGGCCGGCCTTGGCATGGTGAACGGGATCATGCAGCTGATCCCGAACGCCAAGGTAGGGCATATCGGGCTGTACCGGGATCCGCAAACGCTTGAGCCGGTGGAATACTACTGCAAACTGCCCGAGGATGCCGAGCACAGACAGCTGATCGTTCTGGATCCCATGCTTGCCACCGGGGGCAGCGCGTCTGCCGCCATTGGCTTTATCAAGAACCGCGGCTGCTCCAATATCCGTCTTGTCAATCTGATCGCGGCCCCGGAGGGGATCGCCCGGGTGCAGCATGACCATCCGGATGTGGACATTTATGTGGCGGCGCAGGACGAGAAGCTGAACGAACACGGGTACATCGTTCCCGGCCTTGGGGACGCGGGAGACAGGCTGTTTGGCACCAAGTGACGTTTGATTTTTTCCTTGCTTTTTCCCATAAAGAACGGTACAATTTCCTGTGTGGCTTTTTCGCGTATTCCGCTGCGGAACCGTTCCCATGGTTCCGCGGCGGATTATGAATTTTCCGTCGGAGGCGCCAATGGCTAAAATTGACCCGACTGTCATCCGGGAGACGCGTCTGGCCGCGGCTGCGACGCTTCTTTTTTCCTTGGCAATGCACGCGGTCTTTGCGCTTTTGGGCCAATGGAGCCCTATGGTGCTCTGGGGAAACCTGCTCGGGGGCGCGACGGCCGTGCTGGATTATTTTCTTTTGGGGCTGACCGTGCAAAAGGCGGTCTCCCAGGAGGAAAAACAGGCCCGCAATACCATTCGCGCTTCCCAGCAGATGCGGCTTCTTTTCAAAGCAGGGATCCTGTGTCTTGCTTTTGCGGTGAAATGCTTTCACCCGATCGCTTGCATTCTGTCCCTGTTTTTTCCCAGACTGCATATCCTGCTCCGCCCGCTGTGGGACAAAGACCTTAAGAAAAGCGGAAAGGGCGGGGCGGAGGACAGCATTGACGCCATTGAAAAGGGGAGGGATGAAGCTTGATGGCCGGCAGCCGACGCTTTAAGACCCTTGACGCGCTTTACATATGCATGATGGTCCTCCCTTTGGCTGTGGGGATGATCCTGAAGGCCGTTTTCGGCAGCCCGGGAAGCGGCGGGATCCAGATCACCGGCGCGATGGTTTTTTTTATCATTCCTCAAATCGGCCTCCCGATCACGGAGTCCCAGGTCAATTCCTGGCTTGTGATGATCTCCATTACGGGGCTTTGCCTGTTTCTGACCCATGGAATGACCGAGCATGTCCAGACCAAACGGCAGCACCTGGCGGAATGGTGCGTTGAAAAATGCGAAAAGCTGGTCCGTGAGAACATGGGGCCGTACTTTATGTCCTTTGCGCCGTTCATTGCCGCGATCCTGGCCCTTTCCGCCTTCTCAAGCCTGACTTCCCTGCTTGGCCTCTTCCCGCCCACGTCGGATCTGAATGTGGTCGCGGGGTGGGCCATCCTGGTCTTTGGATTGATCACAGCCGCAAAATGCAAGTGTGGGCCCGGACTGTACCTGAAATCCTTTTTGGAACCGATCCCGGTGATGCTGCCGATGAACATCATCAGCGAGATCGCAACGCCCATTTCCATGGCTTTCCGCCATTATGGGAATGTGATGTCCGGCATGGTCATTTCGGTGCTGGTTTCCGCCGGACTTACGGCGTTGAGCAGCGCCGTTCTCGGCTGGCTGCCCGGCTTCCTTGGGGAGATTCCCTTCCTGAAGGTTGGGCTGCCCGCGGTGCTTTCCATTTATTTTGACGTTTTCAGCGGATGCCTTCAGGCGTATATTTTTGCTTTACTGACCATGCTGTATGTTTCCGGAGGGTTCCCCATGGAGGAATTCCTTCGCCGGAAGGATGCAAAAAAGAAAAAAACGGCCGATCAGGCTGTATAATGGAGGTTGAATTATGGAACTTGCATTGGGTATTATTCTGGGCTGCTGCGCTTTGGGCGCCGGGATCGCCATGATCGCCGGCATCGGTCCCGCCATCGGTGAAGGCTACGCTGTCGCCAAGTCCTGTGAGGCGGTTGGCCGTCAGCCGGAAGCCAAGGGCGATGTGACATCCACCATGATCATGGGCTGCGCCATTGCGGAAACCACCGGTTTGTATGCGCTGGTCATTGCCATTTTGCTGATTTTTGTGGCGCCGGGTTCTTTCGCTAATATTCTGAAGGAAACTGTAAAATAAAACAAAACAGTCTCCGGAGGGGAGAATATGCAGCAGATACAGCCTCTTGACATTATTTCCGTCAATGCCTTGCAGATCCTGATTTCTCTGGTGAACTTGTTTATCCTCTACCGGATCATCAAGCGGTTTCTGTTCAAACCGGTCCAGAAGATCTTCAGGGAAAGACAGAGCAGCATTGACACCCAGTATGAAAAGGCAAGGGATGCCGCAGCCAAGGCCGAGAAGAGCAAAGCGGAATGGCAGGACCGTCTGAACCATGCGGAAGCGGAAGCGGATGCCATTGTTTCCAACGCCAGCGAAAGCGCTCAGCGCTCCAGCGAGGCGCTTTTGGCGGATGCGAAGACGAAAGCGGACGGGATCGTGGAACGAGCCAAGGAAGAAGCCAGGCTTGAGAAACGCAAAGCCGAGGTAGAGATCCGCGGCGAGCTCGCTTCCCTTTCCACGGAACTTGCCCAGAAGCTTCTTGGCCGGGAGATCAACGAAGCGGATCATCGGGCCATGATCGATTCCTTCATTGAAGAACTGGGGGATACCCGTGAACAGGATCAGTAAAGAGTACGCCTTCGCGCTGTTTTCGCTTGCCCGGGAAAAGCACAGCGAAAAGGCTTGGGAGGATGCCCTGGATGATGTTTTGGAACAGTTCAGGGCCAATCCGGATTATCAGGTGCTTTTGAATGCGCCCAATATTCCCTCGGCCGAAAGGGAATCCCTGCTTGCCGCCGCCTTCGGCGGTGTCCCTGAGGAGGTGCTATCCTTTCTTCAGCTTTTGTGCACAAGGGGTCTGATGTTTGCGTTTGAGGACTGCTGTGCCGAATACAAAAAACTGACGGAGGCGCATCTGAAGATCAGCAATGTCAAAGTGGTCAGCGCGGCGAAACTGACCCGTGAGGAAGCCGACAGGCTGATACAAAAGCTCGAAAAGGGCTCCGGCCGCCATGTCAAAGCGGAGTTTGTGGTGGATCCCTCGCTCCTTGGAGGGATGGTGGTGTCTGTGGACGGGAAAATCATGGACGGGAGCCTTCGCAGCCGTCTCCGTCAGGTAAAGGAAGTGATCAGCGGATGAGCACGAATGCCCACGAAATCAGCTCTATCATCAAGGAACAGATACGCAACTATCAGTCCCGCCTTGAGATGCGTGAAACCGGAACCGTCGTGCTGGTCGGGGACGGCATCGCCAGGGTTTACGGGTTAAGGGACTGCATGGCCGGCGAGCTGCTGGAATTTGAAGACGGGTCTGTTGGACTGGCCCAGAATCTGGAGACGGAAACCGTCTCCGTTGCCCTTCTGACAGACAGCAACGCGATCCATGAGGGCAGCACGGTTCGCCGTACAGGCAAGGTCCTGTCCGTACCGGTGGGGGAAGCCTTCCTTGGCCGGGTGGTGGACGCTCTGGGCCGGCCTATTGACGGAAAGGGCCCCATCGACGCTTCCGGGGAGCGTCCCATTGAATCGGAGGCGCCCGGGATCATCGAGCGGGAACCGGTCCATGTGCCGCTTCAGACCGGGATCAAGGCCATAGACAGCATGATCCCCATCGGACGCGGGCAGCGGGAGCTGATCATCGGCGACCGGCAGACCGGCAAGACCGAGATCGTGATCGACACCATCCTCAATCAGCGCAATACCGGGGTCAAATGCATCTACGTAGCCATCGGACAAAAGCAGTCCTCCGTAGCGCAGATGGTCCGGGAACTGACGCTGAACAATGCCATGAGTTATACGACGGTGGTTTGCGCATCCGCTTCCGAGTCTGCGCCGCTGCAGTACGTAGCCCCCTATTCCGGCTGCGCCATGGCGGAGTATTTCCGGGAGAAAGGGGAGGACGTGCTGATCGTATACGATGACCTCTCCAAGCATGCGGTAGCCTACCGCGCCCTTTCGCTGCTGATCCGTCGTCCGCCGGGACGGGAAGCCTTCCCCGGAGATGTGTTCTATCTCCATTCCAGGCTGCTTGAAAGGGCCGCCTGCGTCTCAAAAGCCTATGGCGGCGGCTCCATCACGGCGCTTCCGCTGATCGAGACCCAGGCGGGAGACGTTTCGGCGTATATTCCGACCAACGTGATCTCCATTACGGACGGCCAGATCTTCCTGGAGACCGAACTGTTCCACGCGGGGATCATGCCGGCCATCAACCCAGGCATCTCTGTCAGCCGCGTTGGCGGCAGTGCCCAGCTGAAGGGAATGAAAAAGGTTTCCGGTCCGCTCAAGCTCCTTTATTCCCAATACAGGGAGCTGAGGGCCTTCGCGCAGTTCGGAAGCGACCTGGACGCGGACACCAAGGCGCGTCTTGCCCTTGGAGAGCGGATCGTAGAGGTATTAAAGCAGCCCAGACAGTCCCCGGTGCGTCCAGGATGCCAGGTGGCCATCATTTACGCGGTCACGGAAGGATATCTGAATGACGTGCCGGTGAAGGAGGTCAGGGAGTGGGAAAACAGGCTGTATCTGTATCTTGAGGAACGGTATACACCGTTGCTGGAGCGTATAGAGCAGGGCTTCTTTGAGGAAGAGGACCTCTCCATGCTGAAGCAGGCCCTGCAGGGAATGCAGAGGTGAGGGTATGCCGGATACAAAACAGCTCAGAAATCGGATCCGCAGCGTTCAGTCCACGCTGCATCTGACCCATGCCATGGAATTGGTCGCTGCTTCCAAGATTAAGCGGGCTTCGGAACGGATGCTGGAAAGCCGGCATTATGCCGATTCCGCGTACCGGGTCATGGCCATCCTCTGCGGCTCGGCGGAAGGGAATCCTTTTCTTGCCGACCGGGGGACGGGACGCGTCCGTCTATTGGTCATCGCGGGCGACAGGGGAATGGCGGGCGGCTATAACGCCAATGTGTTCAGGGCGGTTCGGGAGTATCCCGGGGCGGAGATCCTTCCTGTTGGGAAAAGGGCCTGCGACCGGTTCCCCGGGGACCTCCTGTACGCGGAGTTTTTCTCCGGAAAGGACGCTTCCCGGATCGCCGCTTCGGTCTGCGGAGATTTTGCGGCGGGAAAGCTTGACCGCTTTGGGATCCTCTATACCCGGTATGAATCCATGATGCAGCAGACTGCCTGCGTCAGGTGGGTGCTGCCCTTTGAGCCGCCGGAAGACGTTCCCAAGACAGACCTTTTGTTTGAACCCGGGAAAAGCGTCCTTCTTTCCCAGGCGGTCCCGCTGTACGTGGCAGGGACCATCATGTCCTGCGTGCGGGAAAGCTTCTGCTCGGAGGTGTCCGCCCGCCGTATGGCCATGGATTCCGCCGGGAAGAACGCCAGGCAGATGATCGACGATCTGCAGCTGAAGTACAACCGTGCCCGTCAGGGCAACATCACACAGGAAATCACAGAGATTGTTGCTGGTAGCGGCATGTAAAAAGGAGGTGCGGCAATTTGCCGGAAAAACCCACAGGGCGGGTCGCCCAGGTCATGGGACCCGTTGTCGACGTCAGCTTCGAGGGCGGGCAGCTGCCCGCGATCGAAAACGCGCTGACAATGCCCATCGGGGACCGTACGCTGACCGTTGAAGTCGCGCAGCATATCGGGGACCATATCGTTCGCTGTATTGCCATGGCCTCTACGGACGGTCTTCAGAGAGATACGCCGGTCCGGGATCTTGGAAAGGGGATCACGGTTCCGGTCGGACGGGCAACGCTGGGGCGGATCTTCAATGTGCTGGGGGAAACGGTGGATCAGGCGGGGGAGCTTCCTCCATGCGACCGCTGGTCCATTCACAGGGCTCCTCCTGCTTTTGACGAATTGGCCACCTCCGCCGAGATCCTTGAAACGGGGATCAAAGTAGTCGATTTGATCTGTCCTTACGCCAAGGGCGGGAAAATCGGCCTTTTCGGGGGCGCGGGGGTCGGAAAAACCGTCCTGATCATGGAATTGATCCACAATATCGCCAAAGAGCACGGCGGCTTGAGCGTATTTACCGGCGTGGGCGAGCGCACCCGTGAAGGAAACGATCTTTACAACGAGATGAAGGAATCCGGGGTCCTGGCCAATACTTCCCTGGTCTACGGGCAGATGAACGAGCCTCCGGGAGCGCGTATGCGGGTCGGCCTTTCCGGGCTGACCATGGCGGAGTACTTCCGGGACCAGGAAAACCAGGATGTGCTTTTGTTCATTGACAACATCTTCCGGTTTACCCAGGCGGGTTCGGAGGTCAGCGCTTTGCTTGGCCGCATGCCGTCTGCCGTAGGATACCAGCCCACCCTGGCGGAGGAAATGGGCGTGCTGCAGGAGAGGATTACTTCCACAAGGAAGGGGTCCATTACCTCCATTCAGGCGGTCTATGTGCCTGCGGACGATTTGACCGACCCCGCTCCTGCCACGACGTTTGCCCATTTGGACGCGACCACGGTCCTTGACCGCGCGATCGCTTCCCAGGGCATCTATCCCGCCGTGGATCCGCTGAATTCCACAAGCCGCATCCTTTCGCCGGAGATCCTGGGTCAGGAGCATTACAGCGTTGCCCGGGAGGTCCAAAGGATTTTGCAGCGCTATCAGGAATTGATGGACATCATCGCCATCATGGGCATGGACGAATTGTCAGACGAGGACAAGCTGCTGGTCCAGCGGGCCAGAAAGATCCAGCGTTTCCTGTCGCAGCCGTTCCATGTTTCGGAGAAATTCAACGGCTTTCCGGGAACCTATGTGCCGGTGGGGGAAACGATCCGGGGATTCAAGGAGATTTGCGAGGGAAAGCATGACGATCTTCCGGAATCGGCGTTCCTGTTTGTCGGCACCATCGACGAGGCGGTCGAAAAAGCCAAAAGAGGTGTCAGATGAGCTGGTTTCCGCTGCGCATTTCCACCCCTGAAGGAACGCTTTTTGACGGCAGCGTCGAACGGTTCCTGTTCAGGGCAGCCTATGGCGATATGGCCGTTTTGGCTGGCCATATTCCGATGATGACCACCATCCGCCCCGGAAAATGCAAGGTCGTCCTTGCAAACGGGGAAGAAAAGCACGGCTATGCCGAAAACGGGATCGTGACCGTCGGCAAAGAACAGGTGATTGTCCTTTCTGATTCATTCAGATGGAATAACGAGCATGAAAAGGAGAATGGATGAAATGAAAATCTTGATTGTGAACGCGGGCTCCTCTTCCCTCAAATATCAGCTGATCGACATGAACAACGAGAACACCATTGCCAAAGGACAGGCGGAGCGGATCGGCATTCAGGGCAGTAGGCTGGTGCAGAAGGCCCGCGGACAGGTTTACGAGATCTCCCAGCCCATGAAGGATCATGTTGAGGCCTGCAGGCTGATGATCGATGCGTTGACCGATCAGGAACATGGCGTTGTGAAGTCCATGGATGAAATCGGCGCGGTGGGCCATCGCGTGCTGCACGGCGGCATGAAGTTCACCAAGTCCGTTGTGATCGACCAGTCGGTTCTGGATGCCATTGAGGAGAACATTCCCCTTGGACCGCTTCACAATCCCGCGAACCTGATGGGGATCAAGGCCTGTCAGGAAGTGATGCCCAAAACCCCGATGGTAGCTGTCTTTGATACGGCGTTCCATCAGACCATGCCGCCCAAGGCGTATCTTTACGGCGTTCCCATGGAATACTACGAGCGTCTGAAGGTCCGCAGGTATGGGTTCCATGGCACCTCCCACCGGTATGTCAGCGCAAGAACGGCCGAGTTCCTTGGCAAAAAACCGGAAGAGCTGCGCATCATCACCTGCCATCTGGGAAACGGTTCCTCCGTCTGTGCCGTGGCATACGGGAAGTGCGTGGACACGTCTATGGGCATTACGCCCCTTGAGGGCGTGATCATGGGCACCCGCAGCGGAAGCATGGACCCTGCGGTGGTACAGTACATCTGCAACAATGATCATCTGACCGTGGACGAGATGCTGACCATCTGCAACAAAAAGAGCGGTCTTGTCGGCATTTCCGGCGTTTCCAGTGATATGCGGGATGTTATGGCCGCGGCGGATGACGGAAATGAACGGGCGATCATCGCCAGGGACATGCTGGTGTACGGTGTCAAAAAGTACATTGGCTCCTATGCTGCGGCGATGGGCGGCGTGGACGCCATTGTGTTTACCGCCGGCATCGGTGAAAACAACGACGTGCTGCGCGCCATGGTCATGGAGAACATGGAATTCCTTGGCGCGAAGATCGATCCTGAAAAGAACCAGATCAACGGCAAGGAGATCGATATTTCCGCTGCCGACAGCAAAGTCAGGGTCCTGGTGATCCCGACCAACGAAGAGATCGCCATTGCCAGGGACACCCTGCAGCTTGTTTCCGCCCTGTAATATTAAGAAAGCTGGGTCCGCTCAATGTCCGCATTGTTTCATCTTTTCTCCCGGAAGGTCCTGTTTACGGACGGCAAAATCAGTCTTGTCATGTCTTCAAGGGATGAAACGGATGAAACATGCGGCATTGTTCATTGTTACGCCTTTGATATTTTGCATGCCGGGACAAGGAAGTACATGGGGTACGTCAGCATAAGGGTCGGCGAAAGCCCGGAATTGTATTATCTTGGGCATGTTGGATACCGCATAGAAGAGCCTTTCCGTGGGAATGGCTACGCGGGGGAGGCTTGCCGTCTTCTGATCCCCTTTCTGACCCGGATCGGGATCAGAAGCCTGGTGATCACAAACGACCCGGACAATCTTCCCTCACGCGCGACCTGCGAAAAACTGGGCTGTGTCCTGGAGCGGATCGCGACGGTTCCAGGCCGGTACCGCAGGATCGTCAATGGCTCGACCCACAAATGCCGCTATATCTGGCGGATTCAGGATTGACCCGGAAGGAGCTGCCTTGAGCGAATATGGAAATGAAGATCGAAGGGATCCGCGTATTCTATGACCAAAGAGGGGATTCGGGCAACCGAATTGCGGTTCTGCACGGATGGGGATGCAGCGGAAGCTATTTTTTCAAAATCGCGGACGAAATGAAAGACCATTCCTTTCTGATCCCGGATCTCCCGGGGCACGGACGGACGCAAAGCCCTCAGGAACCATGGGGCGTGGAGGAATACGCGGCGTGTGTATACACGTTGCTGAAGGAAAAGGATTTTCTGCCCTGCGGGATCATGGCCCATTCCTTCGGAGGAAGGATCGCCCTTCTCCTGGCCCAGCAGCATCCGGAGGACTTTCCCCGCCTGCTGCTGACCGGCTGTGCCGGCATCAGGCCGGAGAAGACCCCGGAGCAGAAGAAGCGGGAGGCGGAATACCGCAAGGAAAAAGAACGCCTTGAGCGCATCGGAAAGCTTCCCTTTTTGAGGCAATACAGCCGCACGATGCTGGAAGACCTCCGGCAGCGCTATGGCTCGGCGGACTACCGGGCCCTTTCGCCGCTGATGAGACAGACCTTCTCCAAAATAGTGGAGAGGGACCTGCGTCCGGTCCTGCCGCAGATCCAGGCGTCGTCTCTTTTGATTTGGGGGGAGAAGGATACGGAGACCCCGCTTTGGATGGGTAAAATCATGGAAAAGGAAATCCCGGATGCCGGCCTGGTGGTCTTTGAAAACGATGACCATTTCGCGTATTTGCATCAGTGGAAGCGTTTTTCCGTGATCGCGGATCAGTTTTTCCGTTAACGGCCGGCAGGGGTTCTCGCCGGCAGGACGACTCTCGAGGATCATGGGGGTAAACCGATTTGTCTGCTTCGTTTGATCGATTCAGCTACTTGTTGCCGTGCCTTGCCGCCTTTGGCGGTCTGGCATTGTTTGCCAAAGGCATTATCCATTATTTTCAGCTTGAAAGCTACCAGTTTTACGGCTACTTCAAAACCCTTCGCAGACAATACAGAAAGATATGGGATCCTTTGATCCTGTATGCCGTATTCTGCGCCGTTCTGCTGTGGCTTTGTCGGATCCTTCCCGGCACGCCTTGGCTGGCGGTTCCCTTCCGTTTGGCCGCGGGGGCTGCCATGCTTTATGCCGCTGCAAAGCTTGGCAGGTATGCCCGGGCATTGCATGGTCCTCAGAAAAAGAAACTTGTTTTGACGGCCAGGGTCAAAAGGCTGTGCTTTTTTTACGGGGTCTTGCTGGTGCTGACGGCGCTGCTTTCCCGGACGTGGGCCTTCTCAATTTCTCCCTGGCTGGGATTCCTCCCTCCTCTGACGCTGCTTCTTTTGTCGCCGGGGATCCTGGCCCTTGCGGCGCTCGTGGCTCTGCCCGTGGAAAAGGGAATCAACGCGCTTTATGTCAGGGACGCCAAAAGACGCCTGGACGCAAATCCGGATCTGATCCGCATCGGCATTACCGGGAGCTATGGAAAAACCTCGGTGAAATTCATCCTGGAGACGCTTTTGTCGGAAAAGTACAGGGTCCTTGCGACGCCCGGAAGCTTTAATACCCCCATGGGCCTGACGAGGATCATCCGGGAACGGCTGGAACCTTCCCACCGGGTCTTTATCGGTGAAATGGGGGCCCGTCATACGGGGGACATCCGGGAACTGTGCCATCTGGTGCGGCCTGAGATCGGCATTCTGACCTCCGTGGGGCCGCAGCATCTGGATACGTTCAAGAACCTTGAAAACATCAAAAACACAAAATATGACCTGATCCGTGCCCTTCCAAAGAACGGATACGCGGTGTTCGCGGACGATGGAGGGATTGTCTCCGGCCTGTATGAAAAAACTCTGCTTCCCAAGGCGCTCGTAGGGAAAAAAGGGGACGCGCTATGGGCGGATGAAGTGCGCCTGTCTTCCCGGGGAAGCGAGTTTGATCTTCACGCGGGGGACAGGGTCATCCATTGCGAAACCCGTCTTCTGGGGAAATACAACATCACCAACATTCTCCTTGCCGCGGCCTGCGCACTTCATCTTGGCCTGAGTGATGAAGAACTGGCAAGAGGGATCTCCAGGCTGAAACCCGTTGAGCACCGTCTGTGTCTGATGGACAAAGGCGACGGCATTACGGTGATCGACGACGCCTTCAACGCGAATCCCTCCGGAAGCGCGGCTGCCATGGAGACCCTGGCCGCTTTTCCGGGAAGGCATATCGTGGTGACGCCGGGCATGGTGGAACTGGGTGCGGATGAGGACCGCTTCAATTATGAGTTCGGTCTGAACATGGCAAAATGTGCCGACCTTGTTTATCTGGTAGGACGAAAGCATACGGAGCCCATCGCGCGGGGGCTTGAGGAAGGCGGCTTGAAGACGGAACAGATCCGGGTGGTGGAAAGCCTTGCGGAGGCCAATGGGGCCCTGCAGTCGGAAATGCGGCCCGGAGATGTCATCCTGTACGAAAACGATCTGCCGGATCACTACAATGAAGGCTGAGGAGTCAGAACATGGGCAAACTGAGGTTGGCTGTCCTTTATGGAAGCCGTTCCTGTGAGCACGAGGTATCGATCATCAGCGCGGTGCAGCTGATGCAGAACGTCGATCGGGAGAAGTACGATCTGATCCCTCTGTATATCAGCCAGGATGGCGTTTGGTATACCGGGGAGGCGCTTTTGAAAATGCAGACCTATGCGCCTTTCAGGCCATTTGGAGCCGGGATCAAACGGGTCACGCTGGATCTGACGGCAGGTTCCGGGGCATTGCTGCATTATCAGCGCTCCAACGGAATCCTGGGCGGGATCAGCGAGGAGTTCGTGACCCGCATTGACTGTGTCATTCCCGTTTTTCACGGACTGCATGGGGAGGATGGGTCTGTTCAGGGCATCCTTGAGATCGCGGATCTTCCTTATACCAGCACGGGGATCTGCGGCAGCGCCATCGGGATGGACAAGATCGCCATGAAAGCCTTTTTTCTGGGCTGCGGTTTTCCGGTCCTGCCGGGATTTGGCGTGACCCGTTCCGAATGGGAGGATGCCCGGGAGGACTGCCTTCGGCGCATCGAGGAAAGCCTTGGGTGGCCGGTGTTTGTCAAGCCGGCCTGTCTTGGGTCTTCCATCGGCGTCAGCCGTGCGGATAATCCGGAGGAACTGATCGCCGCGATGGATTTGGCGGTGTCCTATGATCGGCGCGTTCTGATCGAAAAAGGGCTCGACAGACCCGCGGAGGTCAATTGCTCGGTGCTGGGATACGACCGGAAAGCGCTTCCCAGCGTGCTGGAAATGCCAAACGCCGGTGGAGAAGCCTTCCTTGGCTTTAAGGAAAAATACCTGTCGCAGGGGGCCTCCAAGGGCATGGCGAGCCTGAAACGCATCATTCCGGCCCCGGTCAGCGAGGAACTGAAAAAAAAGATCCAGGATCTGTCGGTCCGGATCTTTCGTGCAATGGACTGCAAAGGAGTCGTCCGCATAGACTATATGCTGGATCGCTTCAGCGACCGTTTTTACATTACGGAAATCAACACCATTCCCGGATCCCTTTCTTTTTACCTGTGGAAGGAGACCGGCATGGCCTACAGCGAACTGATCGACCACATGGTGGAGGCGGCACTGGAGGCGCACAGAGACAAGCACCGTTCCAATTACGCGTATACATCGGACATCCTGAAGGGCATTACCCTGGGTGGGAAAACCGGGGTCAAGAACAGCGGGAAAAACGGCTTATAAGGTTTCTTTGTCCGGAAGGCGGACGTGTGCCGCTGCTTCCCGTCTGCGGACATCCGTCATGTCCGCGTAATGCTTTCGGGTGGTATTGACGTCGGAATGGCCCAGCACATCCGCGACCAGGTAGATGTCGCCGGTTTCCATGTACAGATTGGTGCCATAGGTGGAGCGAAGCTTGTGAGGACTCAAACGGTCTTTCAGGGGAGATGCGATCCGGGCGTACTTTTTGACCATGTTCTGCACGGCGCGCTGGGTGATCCTTTTGCGCTGAAGGGACAAAAAAAGCGCGTTTTCATGCCCGGGAAGCGGTTCGATCCGGGTCCGTTCCGCCAAATAGGCCTTCAGGGCCTCCGCGACCTCGTCCGGAAAATAAAGGATCACCCTGTTTCCGCCTTTGCGTGTCACCGCAAAGGCGTTTTCCTTAAAGTCAAGATCCGCCAGGTCTATCCCGACGCATTCACTGACGCGGATGCCGGTGCCAAGGAAGAGCATCAGCATCGCATAATCCCTGGAACCTGTAAATTTCATGTACTTTTGCTGCCGTTCGGTCAATCCTTCGCCGGAATAAGCAGCATTGAGCAGCTTTTTCATCTCATCCTGGGTCAGGCGAAGGATGGGTTTGTCATGGAGTTTGGGAAGCGGGACCAGGGTGGTTACATTGGAAGGGACAAAGCCGTTTCTGTACAGATAATCAAACAGAGAACGGATGGAGGCCATTTTCCGCATGATGCCTTGCTCGTGGTTCTGCATCAGCACCTGTCCGTTCTGGGTGTTTTTGATGTACTGCATCAGATAATCCTGGAATTCCTCGATGTCATGTCCAGTGATTTTCAAAAGATCCTCGCCGGAGATGGTAGAGGGGGTCCGGGACGCAAACGCGGGAGATTCGTCGCAAAGATAGGTAAAGAAAAGTTTGAAATCATAAGCGTAAGCCAGACGCGTCAAAGGACTTGTGGTCTGGGCAACAGAATGAAAGAATCCACTGCAGACCGTCGGGATTTCTTTCTGAAGTTTGCGAAGACGATCCATATTCTGGACATCCCGCTGATCCTGATAACGGATGACAGAAGGAATAAAAATCACCTCCAAGCAGGCCCATCGGCCCGAAAAGAGCCATAACTATTCGTAAAAGTTTTCTTTTGCGAATAGTTATCCTTTCCTGCCCCACGCCTCTTCTCACGTTCAGGGGCTTTTGTGATTTCAGGCCCGTCTCCCTTTTTGGGAAAACGGGCCTAAAAAGCGTGGCACAGGGAAATCGTTTCTGCGTCTCCAAGATCCGGATTGATGGACAGGAATTTCCGGATCTCCTCAAGCCCCAATTCTTCACACAGCTTGACGTCCGGGTTTTCGCCCTCTGCGGGGACCGGATAAGGAAAGGCCCGCAGCCGGTGGCTCTTTTTCCGGATAACCAGGGACAGCAGCCGCCAATAGTCCTGGTCTTCAATTGCCATACCGTTTTCTTTCCAGGCGGAAGCCTCCCACTTTTGAAGGGCATGTGCTCTGAAGATTTGAACCAGTTTTTCAGAAGCGCTGTAGACGTTGCAATTGCAGGGCGTTTTCAATTGCCCCAGCGCGCTGATCAGCGCGAAGATCTCCATACGCAGCGGCGTTGTTCCGGGCATACTTCCGGAAAGCGTTTTCTGATGCTGCCCGTACCGCAAAACGGCTGCCCATCCCCCTGGCCCCGATTTGGCGATGCACATCCCGGAAATGCAGATGTTGACTACTTTTCTTTCAGCGTCCTCCATGGTATACTCCATTCAGAGATGGGAAACAAAGATAAGGGCGAACAGACTCCAGTTTCTTTTTGCCGATCCCCTTGACCGCAAGCAGATCCTCCGGGAAATAGAAAGGCCCGTTCAGCTCCCTTTCCGCAAGGATTGCCGCGGCGGTTTTTTCTCCGATCCCTGGAATGACCCAAAATGCCTCGGCACTGGCCGTGTTAGGATCAATGGACCCGTTCGGAAACAAAAGCCTCATGTCAACAGCCTGGGATCCTGTTTTGTCTTGAGGGATCTGAAAGACCTCGATCTGTTCCTTGGGACAATAGGTTGTCAAAAGAAACAGCGCGATTAAAAAAGAAAGGGAAACCCATGCAACAACCATCCATTGATTCAGGGAAAGCTTTTTGCGCATTGGGTTTCCTTCCTTTTGATGCAGCTGCTCAGGGGTTTCCGGGCAGCAGAAGCCTGCCGCAGGTCTCACATTCGATCAGTTCACCGGCTTTGATGCTTCGGGTGACCGCGCTGGGCAGGGACATGTTGCAGCCTCCGCATTGGGACCCGTTGAGGCGGGCCAGCGGCGGCACGGAATGAAGCTTAATGTTCTGATAGCGGTCGAGCATTTCCTTGGTGATGCCGGCGGTTTTGGCCCGGGCGGCTTTTTTCAGTTCTTCCAGCTGGCCGTTCTTTTCGTTGTATTCGACTTCATAGGCCGCTTTTAGTTTTTCAAACTCCGCTTTGTATTTGGCATAACGGACCTTGATGTCATGCTGAAGGCGTTCCCGGTCGGTATTGTCCTTGCGGATGCGCTTTGTTTCCTGGATATAGGCGTTCAGGTTCCCAAGGACCCGCTTTGCTTCGGCAAGATAGGCCTCTGCGTGTTCGTGGGAATCAACGCCGCTTTCCGCTTTGGCAACGAGGCTGTTGTACTGATCGCGGCTGAGGGCCACAGCGTCCTTCAGGGCGTCCAGCCTGTCTGCCATGACCGTGGTATCCCCCTCGATCCGTTTGAAGGCCGCTTGCTGCTCCAGCAGGTAATCCCTGCATTTTACCAGCTTTTGCCTTGTAGGAGAACGCTTGATCTCATTTTCAAGACGATCCACCGCCATATCCGCCTGCTGATACTCCCAAAGCAATTCAAGCTGTTCCATGCTTTCCTCCTAAATCATAACATAACAAATTGATTTTATGCAATTCACCGGTTTTTGTAAAGCCCTATTTTGAATTATCGTTTTGCCCGGAAGGGATTTTCCCCAGCGCGTTGGCATACCATTGTCTAGCCCGGAGCTTTGCGGGGCTTTGGCAGACGGAAAGGACCCGGATCCTCCAGGCATAATAGTCCAGCGTCTCCGGAGTGCGCTTCTTCATCAGGACGGGTCCGAGCTCCGCTTCCATGGGGGTCAGGCTTCCCCTGCCGGGTTCCGCGCGCATCACCACATAATACCGTTTTCCGCAAAGGACGCATTTTTCCTCGGTGATGTGGTAATCCAATTCCCCGTAAAGGGTCTGACGCACCAGGGCAAGATCCGTCTGGGGTGCCAAAATCAGCGACGCGCCGGCCGCTTTTCCCATTAGGCCCCGCAGGATGCCATTCAGGGTCTTTCCGCCCATTCCGCAGATCGAAACGGCTTCAGGACGCCTGGAAAGAACGCTTAGTCCATCGCCCAGCAAAAAATCAGCCCTGGAATCCTGGCGGAAGCGCTCAAAAAGCCGTCTCGCCTTTTCAAGTGATCCAGGACTGATATCCGTAACGGCGACGCGCCTGCAGCGATCACGCATTAAGAGGGCCAACGGAAGCTTTCCGTGATCCGAACCGATATCAGCCGCGTATTCACAGGCCGGGTACAGGTCAAAAACCGTTTGCAGCCGTGCGTCCAATGTCAATGCTTCTTCCATCAGTCCAGGTAATCCTTCAGCTTCTTGCTCCGACTGGGATGGCGGAGCTTCCGAAGGGCTTTTGCTTCGATCTGACGGATCCGCTCCCGGGTGACCTTGAATTCCTTGCCGACTTCTTCAAGGGTCCGCTGGTGTCCGTCATCCAACCCGAACCGCAGGCGAAGAACCTTTTCCTCTCGAGGGGTCAGGGTGTCCAGCACATCCCAGAGCTGTTCCTTCATCAGGGCATGGGAAGCCGCTTCGGCAGGGGCCGGCGCTGCTTCATCTTCGATGAAGTCCCCCAAATGGCTGTCTTCCTCTTCGCCGATGGGGGTTTCCAGGGACACGGGCTCCTGCGCGATCTTGATGATTTCCCTTACTTTCGCTTCGCTGATCCCCATGGCTTTCGCAATTTCCGCGGGGGTAGGCTCCCTTCCGTATTCCTGGAGCAGCTGCCTGGAAACACGGATCAGTTTGTTGATGGTTTCGACCATATGCACCGGAATGCGGATGGTCCGGGCTTGATCCGCGATGGCGCGGGTAATGGCTTGCCGGATCCACCAGGTTGCGTAAGTGGAAAACTTATACCCCTTGCGGTAATCAAACTTGTCCACTGCCTTGATCAGGCCGAGATTGCCCTCCTGGATCAGGTCCAGGAAAAGCATTCCCCTGCCCACATACCGTTTGGCGATGGAAACCACCAGGCGAAGATTGGCTTCGGCCAGTTGTTTTTTGGCTTCTTCGTCCCCCTGCTCCATCCGTTTGGCCAGCTCAATTTCTTCCTCGGCCGTAAGCAGGGGCACCCTTCCGATGTCCTTGAGGTACATGCGGACAGGATCGTCGATGCTGATCCCGTCCGTGGCTGAATAATCGTCTTCCGATTCCATTTCGATCGGGAGCTCCGGGGCAAGCGTCTCCGTTTCATTGTCCTTGATGATCGAGATGCCCATGCCTTCCAGCTTATCCAGCACGCTGTCAAATTGTTCCGGATCTATTTCGACAGACGAAAGTGTATTGATAATTTCATCATATGTCAGAGAGCCCTTGGATTTGCCAAGTTCAAACAGGGCATCGAGCTTTGAGGCCTGGCTGTTTTTTTGCTCCATGATTCAAAAGCACCTCCTGTCACTGGGGCTGTTTCAACTGGTTGACTTCTTTTTGCAGCATCATGATGCGTTGGATGATTTCCTGTCTTTCCGGCTGGTCCTGGGGCATGGAGCCTGCTTTTTCCTTGAGAAGGGCAATGTCTTTTCGGAAACGATCGATACGGAGGTTCCTCAGGCATTTCTGGGCAGCGAGGACAGCGTCCATTTCAGCGCTTTCGGAAACGCCGGCAACCGCGTCCGTCAGCTTTGACCGGACGGTCGGATCGTCCGTCTGGTCGATAAGGACGTCCAGGGTCTGCCCTGTCAAAAAAAGGCCGGCGTACTGCTGATAAACCGGATCCAGAAAATCTGCCGCCGAAACCGTGTCCTTTGGCAGGGACGCTGTCAAAAGCAGACCGAAAAGCAGCTTTTCGGAATAGCTGGGATCCGAACCGGCTCCCGGAGTTTGACGAAGCTGGGAGCGAAGAGGCCGGACAGCCGGTCCGGGGGCGCTTAATGCCGCGCCGATCTGGGAACGAAGCACCTCTTTGTCAAAACCGGTTTTCATGGACAGCAGTCCGAGGTAATAATCCAGTTCTACGGGTTCGCGGATCTGTTTGAAAAGCTGTGCGCATTCCTTGGCAAAAACAAGCCGGTCTTCATCCTTTGACAGGTCTTTTCCCTCTTCGGCCCGATTCATCCTGTACCGGATGGGGTCCAGGGGCTTGAGACGGTCAAAGGCTTCCTTCCCCCGCTGACGGATAAATTCATCCGGGTCAAGGCCGTCCGGGAAGACGAGCACTTTGGCGGGAATGCCTTCGGCTTGAAAGATGCCGAGCGCTTTGAGAATGGCGTTCTGACCCGGAGCGTCGCCGTCATAGGCGACCCAGATCTCAGGAGCGAACCGGTGGAGAAGACGGGCCTGTTCCGGCGTCAAAGCGGTGCCGAGGGTGGCGGCGGCGCCTTCAACGCCATACTGCGTCAGGGAGATAACGTCCATGTACCCTTCCACAAGAAGGACCCTTTTCAGATCCCGGGCTTTTCGAAGCAGGTTTGCCGCGAAAACCCCTTTCCGCTTGTTGAACACCAGCGTATCCGCCGTGTTCAGATACTTTGGCTGGCCTTGCCCAAGGATACGGCCTCCGAAGCCAAGCACATGACCGTTCTGACTGATGATGGGAAACATCGCGCGATGCCGGAACATGTCAAATGTCCTGTTGTTCCGCCCGGTACACAGGCCGGCCTGCTCCAGATCCTCCAGGGGATATCCCTTTTCCGTCAGAAAGCGCGTGGCCTGGTCCCACTCATCGGGAGCGGCCCCAAGCCCGAATTTTCGGATGACGTCATCTGTCAGGCCGCGGTTTCTGAAATAAGCCAGCACATCCTTTCCCTGTTCCGTCCACAGCAGGTGATGATAATACCGGGCGGCCTCGGCGTTCAATTCATACAGGCGGGCCTTCCGGTCTTCCCTCTTTTGCCATTCCGGATCAAATTCCATTTCCGGTACGGCGATATGGGCCTGGTCGGCGATGAAACGGACCGCTTCGGTGTAGTTGAGATGCTCCATCTGCATGACGAACTGAACAACGTTTCCGCCGGCCTTGCAGCCAAAGCAATAATAAAGGTTCTTATCACGGTTGACATTGAAGGAGGGTGTTTTTTCATGATGAAACGGACAGAGACCGATGTAATTCCTGCCGTTTTTTTTCAGCGGAACATAGGCTGAGACAACCTGGACGATATCGATCTGGGCGTAGAACTGATCCATCCAGGCCTGTGGAAATCTACCGCTCATTTAAAAAACACCAGACTCCTTCCGAAGGCTGAATGCACGCAGTATGCACACAACGTTTGCCCGATCGGCGGGGGCTATCCTCAGGGATCCTTTCCCGTCCTGACCGGCAGGCAAGGGCCATGCATCGGTTGCAGACTTGCAAGCGCCCAACGGTGAAAACGCTTTCAGAACATGTTTTCGCCGTAAAAAAAATATTTCCTGCTTAAAAACAAGAAATATTTAAAAGGCTTTCTTCCAAGCTTTGGAAAAAGGCGGCCTTTCACAGGCGGGCGGCGGCGCTTAAAGGAACGCTTCCGGAATGAATGCCTTCTGATAGCAGCGGTAGGCATACCGGTCCGTCATACAGGCGATAAAGTCCGTAACGGCCCGTTCCGTTCCCTCCTGATAGGCGATCTGGATGTATTCCAAGGGCATTTTTTCCGGATTCTCCTGGTAATAGCCAAAGAGGGAGGAAAGGATATGGTCGCATTTTCTCTCTTCTTCTGTCCGCCAGGAGTCCATATAGACATTTTTGAACATAAAGGAACGCAACTCATCCGTGGCCTGCTGGACCTCATCGCTCATCCTGAGGTGCTCCGAATCCACGCTCTCCCGGATCAGACTGCGGATCATGGTGTCGATCCTTTCGCCATGCGTCCTTCCAAGCACCGAAATGCAATTCTCAGGAAGCTCAAAGGGCTGAAGAACGCCGGCGCGGAGCGCATCGTCGATGTCGTGGTTGATATAGGCGATTCGGTCTGCCCGTGCGACGCATTCCCCCTCCAGGGTGGAAGGCGTCCCCTGGCCGGAATGGTTCAGGATGCCGTCACGGACCTCCCAGGTCAGGTTCAGACCGGATCCGTTTTCAAGCTTTTCAACGATCCGAAGGCTCTGCTCGTTATGGCGGAATCCTTTGGCTGCCAACTGATCCAGGCATCGTTCCCCAATGTGGCCAAAGGGGGTATGCCCCAGGTCGTGCCCCAGCGCGATGGCTTCCGTCAGGTCCTCGTTCAGACGAAGGCATCGGGCGATGGTTCTGGCTACTTGCGTGACCTCCAGGGTGTGGGTCAAACGCGTTCGGTAATGGTCCCCCTCCGGCGCGATGAAAACCTGGGTTTTGAATTTCAGACGGCGAAAGCTTTTGCAGTGGATAATCCTGTCCCTGTCCCGCTGGTAACACGTTCTCATGGAGCAGGGCTCAAGGGCTCTTTCCCTGCCCCGGGAATGGATGCTCAGACTCGCGCGCGGGGAAAGCCGCTGCGCTTCCTCCTCCTCCAGGCGCTCACGGATCGTCATGAAGAACTCCCCTTCCTTTCGTCAGATCGACGCTGATACTGCGCGTAAAGATCCGGCCGCTTTTCCCGGGTCAGAAGGAGCGCCTGCTCCCTGCGCCAGGCACGGATCCTTGCATGATCTCCGTTTAACAGAACCTCGGGCACTTCCATACCCTCAAAGACACGGGGTCTTGTATACTGAGGGTATTCAAGAAGCCCCTCTGAGGAGAAGCTTTCGTCTTCGGCGCTTAATGCGGAACCCAGCACGCCCGGGATCAGCCGGGCGATGCAGTCGCTGACGATCATGGCGGGAAGCTCGCCCCCGGTCAGGATGAAATCCCCGATGGAGACCTCCATGTCCACATACTTGTCGATAACCCGCTGATCAATGCCCTCATAGTGCCCGCAAAGAAGGACGAGGTGCGTTTCACGGGCAAGGGATTCCGCAAGCCGCTGTGTAAAGGGTACCCCCTTGGGGCTCATATACAGGACTTTCCCAGGACAGCCGGCCGTTACGTGCTTGATCGCGTCGGCAGCGGGCTGTGCCATCATCAGCATGCCGGCCCCCCCGCCATAGGGGTAATCGTCGGTGTTTTTATGCTTGCTTTCGGAAAAGGGACGGATGTCGGTGCAGGAAATATCGATCAGTCCCGCAGAAACGGCCCTTCCGAGAATACTGGTTTGCAGAAAGCTGTCGAAAAAGTGCGGAAAAATGGTTAAAATATCAATTTTCATGCGGGAGAAATCCTCTCAGCAGGCAAAACAGACCAAAGTACAATCAGCGGCGGAGCCATCAGGACTCATCCTGGAGCAGCGCGGTTTCCCAAAACCGCTTTGGGCAGGCAAACACTTTTTTGGCAGCCGGGTCCGTTTCCGGGAACACATTCAGCAAAGCGGGGACGTAATACAGGCCCTCCTGCCTCCTGACGCAATAAACGTCCTGAGAGGGAAAATGCAGGACCTGTTCCAAGGTGCCTATGAGTTCATCGGTTTCTTGAGCAACCACTCTGCTGCCCACCAGATCCGCTACCAGGTCTGTGTTCACCGGAAGCGGATTGTTTCTGCGGTCCAGATACAGGGCCTTTCCGCGCAGAGGCTCCGCCTCGTTTCGCGAAGAAACCATGGGACTTGAAAGATAGACTTGTCCGTTTCTTCTGGAAAGGGCGCTGACCGGAAAAGGCCGGTACCGGTTTTCCTCAAGCAAGTATGCGCAGTTGATTCCGGAGAGAAAAGCGGGACTGTCCAGGTCCGTATCCACCTTCATCTCGCCCTTGATTCCCTGCGGGCGGGTGATGGTTCCCCAGAGGTAGTAGGTCTCCAAAGCCAAAGGCCCCCTTTAAAAAGAAACGGGCGGCTGGCAGCCGCCCACTTGCTTATTATTGTATTTCAACAAAAACCGGTTTTGCATCCTTGGCGGTCGCGGCTTTAATAACGGTGCGGATCGCCTTGGCAATCCGTCCCTGCTTTCCGATTACCTTTCCCATGTCCTCCGAAGCAACATTCAATTCAAGAATGATCGCTTCTGGCCCCTCTGTTTCGGTGACCTGAACGGCCTCTGGATGCTCAACAAGAGATTTTGCCAGGAAAAGCAATAATTCCTGCATGGACAAATCCTTTCTTGGCGGCTTAGTCCTGAATCGCGCCGGACTTCTTCAGAAGAATACGGACCGTGTCGGTGGGCTGAGCACCATTTTTCATCCACTGAATGGCTTTCTCGTTGTCGATCTTGATGTCGGCGGGGTTCTTCATGGGATCGTAATACCCGATTTCCTCAATAAACCGGCCATCCCTGGGGCTGCGGATATCCGCGACGACGACACGATAGAAAGGCTTTTTCTTCATACCCATTCTCTTCAGACGAATCTTGACCATTTTGTAATCCTCCTGCATCAGTTGAAATTATTTATGGAAATCATTGTAAAATGATTGCCTGCTTTTGTCAGCGCAGATTCATGTTCTTCATGGTTCGAAGAACCGCTTTTTTATTGCCCATCATCTGCTTCATCATGGTCTTCATTTGGTCGAACTGGCGCATCAGGGCATTGACGTCCTGAACCCCGACCCCCGCACCGGCGGCGATGCGCTTTCTGCGGGAGGCGTTCAGGATCTCGGGATGCCGCCTTTCCTTGGGGGTCATGCTCCGGATGATGGCCTCGGGCTTTTTCAGCGCGCCTTCGTCGATGTCCATGTTTTTCAGCTTGCTTCCGATGCCGGGAAGCATTCCGATCACATTTTGCAGCGGTCCCATTTTTTTCATCTGCTGCATTTGCTCCAGAAAGTCTTCCAGGTCCATATCCATGGGGTTCTTGCGCAGATTCTTTTTCCTGTCATCCTCCCCGGCCATATTGGAGGCTTCCACTGCTTTTTCGATCAGCGTCAGCATGTCCCCCATGCCGAGGATCCTGCCGGCCATCCGGTCGGGGAAGAAGGGCTCCAGGTCCTGAAGCTTCTCACCGGTGCCCGCGAATTTGATCGGCTTTCCGGTAACGGCCCGGACGGACAGCGCGGCGCCTCCGCGGGTGTCGCTGTCAAGCTTGGTCAGGATGACACCGTCGATGGAGAGCTTTTCATTGAATGTTTTGGCTACGTTGACCGCGTCCTGACCGGTCATGGAGTCGATGACCAAAAGGATCTCCTGGGGATGAACCGCGCTTTTGATGCGTTCAAGCTCGGGCATCAGGGATTCATCGATGTGCAGCCGGCCGGCGGTATCGATGATCAGCACGTCACGGCCATAATAGCGGGCATAGTCGATGGCTTCCCTGGCGGTAAGGACCGGATCCTGGGTCCCTTTTTCAAAAACCGGGACGTTGGCCTGCTCGCCCACGATCTGCAGCTGTTTGATGGCTGCGGGGCGGTAGATGTCGCAGGCCGCGAGCAGGGGCTTTTTGCCCTGCTTGGTCAGATAAAGGGCAAGCTTTGCTGCCATGGTGGTCTTGCCGGCGCCCTGAAGGCCGCAGAGCAGATAAACGGTCGGGACCTGGGGGGACCATGTCAGTTTGGCGACGGAGCCGCCCATCAGTTCGGTCAATTCGTCATTGACGATTTTGATGACCTGCTGACCGGCGTTGAGGGTGGAGAGGATCTCCGTTCCGATGCAGCGCTCGCTGACTTTTTTGATGAAATCTTTGACCACCAGGTAGTTGACATCCGCTTCAAGCAGGGCCATCCGGACCTCCCGCATGGCGTCCTTGATGTTCTGCTCGTTCAGTTTTCCCTTGCCGGTAAGCTTTTTAAACGCGTTTTGCAGTTTTTCGGTAAGTCCTTCAAACGCCATTCAGCAATCCTCCCTGTCAAGAATCGACTGTAAAACAGCCTTGACCCTTTCAGCCGATTCAGGCAGCTTTTCCTTGGGGACGCTCAGCAGCTCAAGACAATTGAAAAGCTGGGCATTGCGCTGCCGCGCGGTGGAGATCAGGTGCAGTCTGTTCTCAAAATCATTCAGCAGGCGCTCGGACTTGGTGATGGTGTCGTAGGCGCTCTGTCTGGAGATGCGGTACTGCTCCCCGATCTCCGAGAAGGACCAGTCCTCATCCGCAAAAAGCCTTGTCATGCTGAACTGGGTCTCCGTCAGCAGGACGCCGTAAAAAGAAAGCAGCTCCGAAAGCTCTGCTTTTCTGTCAGCGATGGTGTTCATTTCCTCCACGCTTCCCCCTGACAAGCAGTTCCGCTTGACAATGCCCTATTATACACCTCTTCCCGGAACTGTCAAGCGTTTTTCCTTTACAAACTTTCTGTTGAACTGGACACTTTTTTTTGATATAATTTTACCCACAGGGCCGGGCGGATTGAAAACGTACGAAGGATGGGGGCCGCCGGTAAGCCGCCTGCAGAACACACAGAAAGGACGAACCGAATAATTGGCTATGACGCGCATTGGACTGAGGGCTGTTCCCCGTGTCAGGCTTCTGTGCCTGCTTTCCGCATTGGTGCTGTCGGCAGTGTTTTTTTCCCCGTCTCTTGCTGTATCCGAGGACTATTCCAAGTATTCCAATTCGTTCTTCGACGCCTTTGATACGGTGACGACCCTGACCGGTTATACCGCTGACAAGGAATCGTTTGATTTGGCGTTTAATCACATAAAGAGCCTTTTTTTTCGGTATCATCGTATTTATGACGCGTACAACGAATACGAGAACGTAAAGAACCTGTGGTTCCTTAACCGGAACGCCTCAGAGGGATATACACAGGTCGAGCCGGAACTGATGGAGCTGCTTGTGTGGCTCAGGCAAGCGCAAAAGGAGACCCGTGGCCGTGTCAACATTGCCATGGGTTCGGTTTTGTCCATCTGGCACCGCTGCCGCGAAGAGGGCACCACGGTCCCTTCCAGAGCCGAGCTGGAGGAAGCGGCGCTCCACACGGATTTTGACCGCATTCGCCTGGACACGGAGAATTGCAGCGTCTTCTTTGACGACCCGGGACTCCAGATAGACCTTGGGGCGGTGGCAAAAGGCTATGTGGTGGAGATCGCCGCAGGATGGCTGAGGGAGCATATGCCTTCTTTTATTCTCAGCGCCGGCGGCAACGTACGCTGCGGGACCTCCCCCATGGACGGAAGGGACCGCTGGGGGGTGGCCATTTCTGATCCGGATGACCCAAGCATGTATATGGACGTGCTCTATTTGACGGATCTGTCGGTTGTGACCAGCGGGGATTATCAGCGCTATTATACGGTGGATGGGGTGCGCTACCATCATATCATTGATCCCGATACGCTGATGCCGGCGGATTTTATGCGGGCCGTAACGGTGGTTACCGAGGATTCCGGCGTGGCGGACCTGCTGTCCACCGCCTTTTTCAACCTGTCGTATGAAGAAGGCCGGAAATGGGCGGATTCCATGGAACATACTGAAGTCTACTGGGTGTTGAAGGATGGAACTGTCCATATGACGGATGGCTTTTCAAGAATGCTCCGGTCCTATGGGGCCGGCAGCAGAAACTGAATGCGGGAGGGATTGGGTGAGCTTGATCTTTTTGACCGAAGACACACATATCCCGGACCCCCTGTGCCTGTGTCTTGGCACCTTTGACGGGGTGCATCTGGGCCATCAGGCATTGATCCGGACCTGCGTTGGAAGGGCGAAAGAAAAAGGGCTGATCCCCGCCGCGTTTGTGTTTGTCCGTCCGCCCGCCCTGACCCTTCGCGCCAATGCGGATCCGGTGCTGACCGAAATGACGGACAAACAGCTGCTTTTGGAAAAAGCCGGGATCGAACGCGTCCTGTGTACGGATTTTGACGCCCGTTTTTCCAATTACAGTTATCGGGATTTCTTTGAACGTTTTATTGTCCGTCAAATGAACGCGAAGCATGTGGTCGTCGGGTTTCATTACCGGTTTGGGCGGCATGCCGAAGGAAACGCTTCTATTTTGGCACAGCTCTGTGAAACGGAAGGAATCTCCATCGACGTGGTTCCGCCGGTCAAGACAAACTCGGGGCTGTTGATTTCAAGCACGGCCATCAGGCGTTTTATAATACAGGGAAACCGTCGCGCGGCGGAAGAGATGCTCGGGAGAAAGCTTCTGCCCCACGAAGAAAAACTGCTTGGAGGGGTTTCGAATGAGTAAGAAACAGTTGCCCGCGTGGGCAGTCCTGATGATCATCACGCTGGTCGCGGCCCTGTGCCTGGGCGGCACCTACGAGATGACCAAGGACACGATCGCCCAAAGGACTGCAGCGGAGGCGGAGGCGACCAGGAAAGCGCTTCTGCCGGACGCGTCCGTTTTCGAACAGGTGGAGGACAGCCAGCTTGACTCCCTGTATGTCGGCAAAACCGGAGAAGGCGATGATGCGCAGGCCGTGGGGTATGTCGGCGTGACGACGGTTCAGGGATTTGGCGGGGACGTGGAGGTTACCGTCGGAACGGATACGTCCGGAACACTGACCGGGATCCGTGTCGGCGGTGAAAACTTCAGCGAAACGGCCGGGCTGGGCGCCAGGGCCAAGGACGCCGCCTTTACCGATCAGTTCAAGGGGAAAACCCCCACCCTGAAACTGGGCAGCAGCGCCAATGAAAACGAAATCGACGCCCTGACCTCCTCGACCATTACCTCTAATGCTGTGGTCCGCGGGGTCAACAGCGCCTGGAAAAGCATTTCCGGATACGCGGGATTCTCATCCGGGGAAGAAACCCTGGTGGCGAATACCGGCGATGGGTTTGTCGTTCAGGCGGACGGGCTGACGGGCACCTTCGATGTGACCGTAAAGCTGGATGAGGGCGGCGCTGTCGCCGGCGTGAGCCTCGGCGAGGCCTCCACGGACGCGGACGCGGCTTTCCTGAAGATGGTGAAGGACAGCGGAACGTTCCTTGCCCAATTCAACGGCAAGAGCGGCGAGATCTCCGCGTCCGACATTGATATGGTGTCCGGTGCGACCACCTCCTCAAAGGGCGTTCTTGCCGCCGTCAACACGGTGCTCGGGAACGGATCCAATCCCGCGGCTGCCGAGGCTGCGCCCGCGGAGACGGCAATCGTTTCCGAACCTTCTGTGGACGGGAATACCGTGTCGGCGGATGGGCTGACGGGCACCTTTGACGTGACCGTACAGCTGGATGAGAGCGGCGCGGTCGCTAACGTGAACCTGGGAGAAGCCTCCACGGACGCGGATGCGGCTTTCCTGAAGATGGTGAAGGACAGCGGCACGTTCCTTCCCCAGTTCATTGGAAAGAGCGGCGAGATCGCCGAAGCGGACATTGACATGGTGACAGGTGCGACCACCTCCTCAAAGGGCGTTCTTGCAGCCGTCAATACGGTGCTCCGCAAGGGATCCACGGCTGCGGCTGCCGAGGGTGCGCCCGCGGAGACGGCAAACGTTTCCGAACCTTCTTTGGATGAAAAAACCGTAACGGCCAACGGACTGACTGGCACCTTCGACGTGACCGTACAGCTGGATGAGAGCGGCGCAGTCGCTAACGTGAACCTGGGAGAAGCCTCCACGGATGCGGACGCGCCTTTCCTGAAGATGGTGAAGGACAGCGGCACGTTCCTATCCCAGTTCGTTGGAAAGAATGGCGGGATCGCCGAAGCGGACATTGATATGGTAACGGGTGCTACGACATCCTCCAAGGCCGTCGTTGCTGCGGTTAATTCGCTCATCGGCGGTACGGCTGCCGGGGAACTCCCCCGCGCCGATGCGGCGCAGGAGCGCGCCGGTGTCCGCGAAACCGCTGACGGCGGGTATCTTGTCACGGCTAACGGAAAGACGGGCACCTTCGATGTGACGGTGTTCCTGGACAAAGACGGCACGGTCACCGAAGTCCGGGTCGGAGATGCGTCCAATGAAGATGATGTGCCTTATGTACTGATGCTCAGGATCAAAGAAAGCTTTCTCCCCCAGTTTGTGGGCAAAGCGGGCGAGATCGCCGAATCGGAGATCGATTCGGTAACGTATGCTACGCTGTCTTCCGGGGCCGTCCTGGAGGCGGTGAATGAGGTCCTTTCCCATTACGCAGCCGCAGCAGCCGCCCGGATGCCTGTGGAGAAGGAGGATGGCAGCTTTGGCGTCACCGCCGCAGGCAAGACGGGCACATTTGATGTGGCCGTGTACCTGAACGCGGACGGCACGGTTTCCGAGGTCCGTCTTGGGGAACCCTCCTCGGAAGATGATCTTCCGTACCTGATGATGCTGAAGATCAGCGATCGCTTCCTCCCCCAGTTTGCCGGGAAGGGCGGGGAAATCACGCCTGAAGAGATTGATACGGTAACCTACGCGACCCTGTCTTCCAAAGCGGTCCTGGAAGCCGTTAACGCGGTCCTCAGTCAAGCAAAGAAGGCTCCTGCGGCCCCTTCCGCCTCCGTTGAGGGGGACGCTGCGACGGTGACGGCCCGCGGGTTTACGGGCACCTTCGACGTTAACGTGACGCT
>CAMJUL010000023.1 GCA_946408995.1 uncultured Clostridia bacterium
CTTGTGTATGATTTGTTTTTTTGTTTCACTGTCTACTTGACGGGAAGCGGTTCAGCGGCCGGAGATGGAGCACATTCTGGAGCTTTCCCATCTGCCCATGCTCCGCTCCCTCTCCAAAGCGCGCCTGGTCCGCCGCCTGCCGGAGATGATGGACCGCCCCCGGCTGGATCAGATGATCAGCGACGAACTGTTTGAGCGGGACTATACCCTGATCGCCCAGGAGATCCGCGATTACCGTGCCTCCGTCGGGGCCGCTCCCCGGAAAAAACGAAAAAAGCGGTCCCATGGAATCCTGTGACAAAGGCGCTGCCGTGAACGCGGCAGCGCCTTTTCCGTACAGGATATATAACGTATGTTACTCTTTGTAGGCGGAGGGGACGGATTGAAGACCAAAGCATTCATATGAAGCGTGCAGAGGGAAGCATGAAAAGCGGAATGATAAACCGGTCCATGCTTTTCCTTTCCCCAGGAATAACAGGTCAGGTTCCGGCGCTCAGACGGGAGGGCTTCCTTCCCTCAGTGTTATACAACGATGTTCAGAATAGGGACGACGGAGACGGGGGCATTCCACATTAACCCGTCCCTCATCCGTCATTCCACTTTGAACTCTTCACGCTTACCCTCGTCCTCCTCTCCGCCATGGAGCGTCTGCACCGGTCACTGCATCCACATCCGTATATCCCGGAAAGGGCTTTGGGCCGATGGCGTTGGGCAGTTTCCCGCTTTCCCTGCTCCCGGTCTTCCCGGTCTGCGCATTCAGCCAGGCCATATACTGCCTTAGCGCTGCCTCGCTGCCGTCGTCCCCGAACCGGACGACCTCCGGCGCGGTCTCCTCCGTAAGCAGCATGCCCATCGGGAGATCGTACTGGATCGACAGGTTCTTCACCAGTTCGTCCCAGTAATCCTTGTCCCTCTGCCACTGCGCCAGGTCGGTCTGGTATTCCTCCAGGTCGCTCGCCCGGCCGTTGTTGTACAGGTTGTACCAGTAATTCCGGTCCGTCTGCCAGTCGCCCATCGTGTCCCGGAACCGGTCATAATCGGTGTTCCGCTCGTCCAGGTACTGGGTATTCTGGTAGTTCCTTTCCGTCAAGTAGTCGTTAAGCGCATCCCTGTAACGGCTGTAATCCTGGTTCTCCAGGCCCTGCAGCGCGTTCAGCCTGTTGTACAGGTCGCCCGTCTCGTCCCGGTAACGCTGGTAGGCCGCGTCGTACAGGCTTCCCAGGCTCCCGTTCAGCCCCGCCAGATAATCCTGGTACGCCTGCTGCCCCGCCGCCTGGGCGTAGCTGCTGCCGTACCCGCCGCTCATGCCGGCCGCCTGCCCGATCGTGTCCATCATGGCCCGCTGCCCGGCCCGCAGTGCCTGGTCCCGGCTCATGATGTACATCGGGTCCGTCTGCGCGTTGTAGTCGAACGCCTCCCGGTTCTTTAGTCGGTCCAGAATGTCGTCGATGTCCGCCCGGTACTGGTTGTTGTACGCCCCCGGCCGCGCCGCCTCCGCCTGCCTCAGCCGCTCCAGCGCCGCCGTCACACTCTCGCTCTGGTTATAAACCGGCTCGCTGTCGTCATAGGTCCTCAAGCGCTCGTAGGCCTGCCTCGTGCCCTCGCTTTCCTGCCGGGTCGGCTGGCTGTTGATCGTCTGGTTGTACCGTTCAATGATCTCCTTGGCCCCCAGCGGGTGCTTGCTGTTGTACCGGATCCCGTTCGCCGCCGTGTAGGCCGGGCTCGGGTTGTTCGGCAGCGGGCTGTCCGCTCCCACGGTCGTCTGCAGCGTGGTATAGGGTTCCCTGTCCGCCAGCTTCGCCGCCGCCGTCCCGTCCTGCAGGTCGCTCGCGTAGATCCGCGGGCCCGTGACCGTGTACCCGCTGTCCGTCTTGGTGATTCTTCTCTCTTCTTTTGGCCTGATCGTTGCCATATCCTTCCCTCCTTACAGGTCCGTTCCCCGCCAGGTGATATAGTTCATGTTCAGCAGCCGCACGTCCCCGGTTCCGCGCATCCGGATCCGCATGTGGTCGCACCGCCTGGGGATCAGCGGCAGGCTCACCGCCTTTTTGTCCGTTTTCCCGCTATAGCTTCTTATCGTCTGCCAGGCCCCGCCATCACACTGGATCTCCACCGTGGCCTCCGCGTCCTCCAGCAGCCGGAACCGCAGCAGGATCTTCTGCAGCCGCCGTTTGTAAAGGTTTTCCATTTGCAGGTCCCCGGTCTGGACCTCCCATTCGATCGCACCCTCGTCCGCCGCTGTTTCATCCTCCAGCGCCGCCGGGCAGTAGCCCTCCATCTTCCAAAGCACCCCGTCCGTGTCCACCATGTACAGCCCGCCCCCGGCATACCGGAAAGCCGCCGCCCTGGCGCTGTCCTGCCTGTACCAGTAGCCCTGCTGCCCGTCGTAGGTGAACAGGTGCGTGCTGCCGTTCTCCTCCTCCATGCTCACGTACAGCCGCCCGAAGATCGCGCCGCAGACCGCGTTCTTATACTTCACATGCCCCAGCGCCTCGCTGATGTCGCTTGGTAGGCTGCCCTCGAAGCTGACCATGCCCGTGGGGCTCAGGTAGTACAGCGTCTCGTTCATGATGCACAGGCTCTTGGCGCTGCCCTCCTCCACGCCCCGCGCGTGGGTGGTCGTCAGCTGGTAATTGCTCGGCTTGTTGCCGAACAGCTTATGGATCGCGTCCTCCTTGAAGATCAGCACATACCCCAGGTGGGTGGTCATCCCGGTGAATTTTCCCGGCGTGCCCACCGTCATGGCGTAGGCGTCCGTGGCCAGGCCCTGGTAGGTCCGCCAGTTCGTCGGATCCCCCAGCGCGCAGGCGTACACCTCGTGGGTCGCATTGCTGCAGCCCCAGATCCGATTGTCGCACTCGGTCATGAAATCCATGTCCGGCACGCTCCGGTCCAGCGTCAGCCCGCCCGTCTGGGTCGCGCTGTCCTCGGTCATCGTCGCCAGCACGATCAGGCTGTTGTCCGTCACCGTGTGCACCTGGTACGCGCCGTTCGTCAGCACCTCGCTGCCCGCGATCTCCACCACGTCGTAGTCCTTCAGGCCCTGCCCGATGCCCACGGCGCTCACCTTCACATACACCGCCAGCACGCTCGTCACCGGCTCGCCCAGCAGATCACAGGTGATGTACGTGATCTCCCCGCTGATCGTGGTGTGCTGCTCCATCTCCTGCCAGGTCCCGTCGACCGTGTTCAGGATCTTTTTGTCCGGCCAGATGCACACCTTCGCGCCCATCTCGCAGATCACTTTCTCGCCCTCGGTCACCGTCCCCACCTGCTGCCCGTTGTACCAGACCTCCGTCCCGTCGATCCAGCCCAGGGCGTCATGCCCGAACAGCGTCCGGAAGTGCTCAAACCCCCGCACCCGTCTTCTTTTCCCCCGCGTGGACACCACCGGCCAGCGCCAGCCGCTCATGTTCCGCATCTCGCAGAATGCCCCGGCGCTCCCGAACGGGTTCCTGTCATACCCCCGGAACCTGTTCCCCTCCTCGGTATACGTCCCTACCGTTCCCGTTATCCTCATCATGTTTTTTATCCCCGCCCATCTTCCGGCGTACCGTCTCTCCGTCCCCCGCGCTCCATCCCATATCATGTCCCGGATCTCCCGGGTTCCCATATCTTACAGCAGCGGAAGCGGTCCTCCGCTTCCGTGTAGCCTTCCCCTCTGGGGACTTGTCAGGTCTCGGCCCCCTCAATCGCCGGGCGGCTGTCGAAACCGATATTCGACAAATCCTCAATCGCCGGGTGGCTGTCGAAACCGATATTCGACAAATCCTGACCAGCCTCCCGGCGTCTGAGGGAAGGTGGCCCGGAGGGCCGGAAGAGGTCCCCGTCTCCCCGTCCCCCGTCATTCCACTCTGCACTCTCCACATTCCACATTAACCCCGTCCCCCGCGCTCCCTCTCCGTTTTTGAAACTTTATGGTAACTTTGTGGGAACCGCTCGCTGCAGCTCCCTCCAAAAGCCTTCTCCATCAGGGGACTTGTCAGGTCTCGGCCCCCTCAATCGCCGGGCGGCTGTCGAAATCGATATTCGACAATTCCTCAATCGCCGGGTGGCTGTCGAAACCGATATTCGACAAATCCTGACCAGCCTCCCGGCGTCTGAGGGAAGGTGGCCCGGAGGGCCGGAAGAGGTCCCCGTCTCCCCGTCCCCCGCGCTCCCTCTCCGTTTTTGAAACTTTACGGTAACTTTGTGGGAACCGCTCGCTGCAGCTCCCTCCAAAAGCCTTCCCCCGTTGGGGAAGGTGGCAGGCCCCTCAAGGGCCTGACGGAAGAGGTCCCCGTTCTCCGTTCCCTAACCCCTACTTTCTCCGTCAGCACACGACCCACTTCCGCCTGTCCACCTTCTTCGGCCGATGGTTCCGCCGATACCACGCCTTCCAGTCCTCCATATACCCGTTGCAGATCGTCGCGGCGTTGTTCGCCAGGTCAAATTCGCCCTGCGCCCGGTCGATCTCCGCCACCAGCTTATACACATAGGCCATTTCATACGGCTCTGACAGGATCAGCTCCGTCTCGTCCTCTTCCTCCGTGCACACCCAGGGCTCCGCGTTCCCGCCCTCGTGCCGGTTCAGGTGCTCCACGCATTCCCCTTCAATGTCCGTCAGCCACTTCCGTTTCAGCGCCTCCCCGATCCCGTTCGGCCGCATCTCGTCCGCCAGCTCTATCGCCTCTCGCACCGTCATTTCTTTTACCCCCGCCTTTCTCTTTTTTATCCCCGCCTGGCTCCCCGCGTTCCTTCTCCGTCCCCCGCGCTCCGGATCCGTCTCCCGGAAGAAGCTGGGAGAGGGTCTCCCCTCTCCCAGCTTCTTCCAAGTCTAAGTCACTACCTGAACCTTTAAGGAAATTCTTTAATTGTATCTAATCTCATTATTCCATGCTATAATCGCAACATTATCATAGGGCGCAACTGACCCACTATCTACGGAAGGCAAAGAGCCGAAACTATTATTGCTAACTAATGCAGTGGAAACTTCTGTGCTTTGTCCGTATTTCGTCATCTTGAAGGTTCCATTATTCGCAAAATAGTTATCGGCTATCACAAGATGGCACTTCGCATTTGTCACATTTGGATTGTTATTCCCGTGATAATACACAAGTCTTTCGACTCCTGAATCACCTTCAAAGTAGCATCCCCTGATTTCAATTTCGCCGTTTTCCCCTAATCCACCACCGATACAATCTCCATACATTCCGTTTTTGTGAATTATTGTGCAGTTGATAAATCTATTGATATACGGAGTTGGGCCAGAACCTCCAAGATCGTCATGGATGGAATACCTTACACCGTTATCAATGATGGTTGCATTCTCCAGCGTACAACCGTATTTGCCTGTATTGATTGTAGATAAGTATTCCAATACAGCCCCAGTATTGTTTATCGTAAAAATCGTTTGTGAAGAACAAATCACATGAACCCTGTTTTTCAGCACAATTCCTTTTTTGCTACTTGAAGGATTCTGAATGTAATCATTCCCCAATTCTTCCATCAAATTATACGTTCCCGCTCCAACATAGACCACGGAGTCCATGTACTTAGTTGCTTCCGCGATTGCATCCACAAATGAAACAAAATCACCACTTCCATCTTTCTCTACATGATAAACCCTTTTTATTCCACTCATAGCGTTAAGAACGTTAGTTAATAATTCCTCTAAATTGGAATCGTAAAGTGGATATGTTTCAAGCTCTTTCGCATCATATATAGAAAGGGATTCGATTGTTATTGTGTTAGTTACATTATCGGTCAACCCAGTGTTTTGGAAGATTAATCTGTATTTGGTTGCCCCAGACACATAATCAGCAGGCTTAAACGCAACGTCATTTTCGCTGTTATTGTTGAGTACCCATTCTATGCCACTTACCGTTTTCCACGTTCCATTCACATTTGCTTGAAATCGCATAACAACACCCGGAACATTGAATATCGGTTTCACAGATATTTTGGCATATGAATTAGTTAATGAAAACTCATTGCATCTCATGCCGGAATACGCGGCCGTGACGGTTGCCGTATTTCCAGATACTGTAGCGTTACTCATTGCGGTGTAAGTTCCATCCGCCTCATTTATATCTTGATTTTTTATATTTGCGTATTCAATCATCAAATGATCCAAGACGCCAATATGCGCGATTTGAGTGTTATATGGGTAATTTGTTGCTGTAAACTCATCCCCGGTAAGATCAGCTTTCCCGTTAAAAACCACAAGCCCACGCGAAGCATTTACATTTGCAACATTTTGAGACATATAGATTTTTACAGCATTCTGTGGAACAGCATATACATATCCGGGGTCTTCCGTTTTTCCATCGACAACCCTTGAAATCCTCTTATCTTCACTATCTGCAAAAAATGAATATGACGGGCCGCACCAGTTTTGATTTGTTGAAATATACTCTTCACCATTAAGCGGAATGATAGCACCAATATAAGACGCATCTGTTGATATGGTAATTGCATCGCCATCATTCCATGCACTATATCTTGTATTCTCCTGCACTCCCGTGCAAAGATTCTTTGCGAAAATGATTTCAAGCGCATCGTTTGTGTCACTTAAAGCCGTCTTTAAGTTACCAACCTCGCCCCCGACCGTGACCGCCGTCCAGTGTCCCTCCGTCCAGGCTTCGCCCTCTTCGCCGATGGCGGAAACGCACCGGTACAGCTGCCCGTCCTTCAGCGCCAGATCGCCCACGGCGTACGCCTGGGCCGGGCTGTAGGCCTGCGCCATGCTCCCCACAAACGCCGCGTACCCTTCCGGTGTCGCCGTCATGGCCTGCTCCGCGCTGGCTGCGGCTGCCGATGCGCTGGCAGCTGCCGCTGTCTTGTGCTCTTGTGCTGTCGTCGCCGCTGCCTGCGCCCGTTCCGCGATCTCGTCCGCCGTCGTCAGCGCTTCCTGCACCGCGGCCATGGGCGCCTGGATCTCCTCATACAGGCTCCGGGTCTCGCTGGCTACTTCCCCCAGCTCCTCCAGCAGCACGCCCGCCGCGTTCAGCTCCTCGATCAGCTCCTTCACCCAGTGCGGCGTATTGTCCGGTACGGTCTCCCCGGTGTACGCGCTCTCCAGTACCAGCGTGTTATAGCTTACGCTCTTCACCACTTCGCCGCCGCTCATCCACTGCGCCTCGATGTGCCCGTTGCCGGCCACAGCCGTCTCCGCCCGGGTGATCGGCGCGCTGATCTTCACCGTCCCCGTCTCCTCGTCCGTCTCCGTTACGCTCCCAAGCGGCCACACCTGCCCCGTCGGGCTTGTGTACAGCAATATCCCGCTGCCCCCGCCCGCGCTCTCGTTCCACTTCGTCGCGTCCACAAAGACCGTCTTCCGTCCTTCTTCCCCGGTCCTCCCCAGGTAGTTCCCCTTTTTCCTCAGTTCAAGCAATTCTTTTGTGCCCCGTTCCATTCCGCTCCCGGCCTCCTCCAAAATGGCGGTCTCCGAGCAGGCAATCGGGAATTCAAGGGTTAGCGCCCCCCCGTTTTACAAAAACTGGTAATTCCTGCAACTGCCAGCATCCACGCCATTTTCCGTATCCATTTTTTTCTCATTTTTTACTCCTCCTGTCGGTCGTTGTGAACAGTGTTCGGCTCATTATACCTTCAGAAGGAGGCGATTGCAAACACGACCTCCCGCTCGTCCGTTATGGTCATAGGGACTTCGGCTTCCCGTTCGTCAGGAAGATTGATAAAGCGTGAAGCGTTCAAAAGATAAAGTGAAATGCTCCCTTCGTCACAGGCTCCGTCATTCCACTCCTCACTCTCCACTCTTCACATTAACCCCGTCCCCCGTTCTCCGTACTGGCGCTCTGGTCGCTCCTCAGCGTTGCCCTATCCTCCGTCCGTGCAGGAAGATCGTATCGCACTTTGTCCTGCATTTCCCCTTTCCTAATCAAAATTGTTCTTGACAAGGGGAGCACTGTAAGCACTGTAGTCATTCCACTCTGCACTCTCCACTCTTCACATTAACCCCGTCTCTAACCCCTATTCCCTAATCCCTAACCCCTCCGTCACCCGAGGTCCTTGGTCTTCTCGTCAAACTTGCTCTCCAGCTTCTCGATCGTCAGGGCGGTCTGCTCATCCTGCGCCATGCTCCGTTCAATAACTTCCGCCACATAGTCCGGGATCTCCACCTCCACGCCCCTGGGAACGATGAACCGGTTCCCGTTCACGCTGACGTACAGCGGGTCCTTGTACTTGTCGTTGTCCTTGAACAGCTTGACCTTCATCCTCTCCGGCGCCGGCGCCTTTACGTAGACCGTCTCGCCTTTCGCTTCTTCCTTCGGTCCGCCCGCCTTCTCCACTTCCTGCCGGATCAGCGCCTGCAATTCCTCCAGGCTCAGCGTCACCTTCTGTTCCTCCACCTTCGTCTCCGTCTTCTTCTCAGCCATGTCTCCCATCCTTTCTTTAACCCCGCCGGTCTCATCCGGTTCCCGTCTCCGTTCCCCGCGTGCCGGCTGTTATTCTCCCCCCCCGCAGGGGAATCAGTCAGAGCCCCGCTCTGATGAAGCCTTCCCCACAGGGGAAGGTGGCGCGCAGCGCCGGAAGAGGTCCTCGTCTCCTCGTCCCCTCTCGCCTCAACGGCCCCGCGGGAAGGGGTTTCCCCCTCCCCGCGTTCCGTCTTTAGTTGGCCAGCGCCGTGGCGCTGTAGTAGCTTCCGCTCTCAATGCGGATCATGTTCTGCTCCTTCAGGCGGATGGCCGTCTTCGTGGCCTTCCAGCCCGCCGTGCAGCGCTGGTTCAGCGGATCCTCGCCGGCGCCCAGGGGCTTCACAATGTGCTCAAGACCCAGGCCCGTGGCGTAGGTCGTGGCATACGCGTCCTTGCCCAGCACCATGGTCAGGAACACCGCGTACTTGTTGGCCCCGCTGATGGTCGCGCCTTCCTTCACGATCTTCGCCTCGGTGCTCTTCACAAACCGCACGTTCCCGATCATGCCGATCTCGCCCCGGTACAGCTCGCCCGGCTGCGCGTACTTGTGCCACTCGATAAACTCAGGGCTGCGCATCAGGTCATAGGCCGCGTATGGGTGGATGATGGCCACATAGCTGCCGTTGATGGGCTCCGCCAGCATCGCCTCCAGCTGCGCCTGCGCCTTCAGGATCACGTCCGGCGTCAGCGTCGCGGTATTGTCGATCTGGCCGCGGCCGGTCACCTCGGTCACCGTGTCGCCGGAGATCTTCGGCGCGTACAGCACGTTCGTGCCGGCCGTGATCACGTCCCGGGTGATGGTATCCAGGCTCCGTCCCGCCTGGCTGCCCATGGCCTTGGTCGCCTGCACCAGCAGCGGGTCGATGGCCGTCACGCTCACCACGTCGGACAGCGTGATGTAGTCGCCGTACTGATGGATCGTCGCGTTCTTCACGCTCATGGTCAGCTTGCTTCCGTCCGGCGTCACGCCTTCCTGCAGCGCCGTGGTGTTCTTGTCCAGCACGTCGAACACGCGCACCTCCACGGTCTTGCCCCCGTGCTCGGGGATGTTGATCTCCGTCCCGAACTGGTCATGCACCAGATAGGGCTCCGCGTTGTCGATCAGCGTATCATGGTAATACGTCTTGTTCTCGTTGCTCAGCCCCGTGTCGGTCGTTATGTTGGTGTTCGGATTCGCGAACCGCTGCAGATCCAGTCTGTATTTCATTTCTTCCATGGTCTTTCTCCTTTCTTCCGCAGCCTTCCCCGTCTGGGTGTCCGCCGCTTCATGGTCTGCCTCTCTCGGTCGTCCGGCTCCGTTAATCTCCCCTGGGGCGTCAGCCCCATTGAAGCCTTCCCCCGTTTGGGGAAGGTGGCGCGCAGCGCCGGAAGAGGTCCCCCGCGTGGCTTCCTGCTTCCCTCCTGGAAAAGTCTGCCCTTAGCTAAAAGATTTCTTTTTCCCCCTTAAAACCTGCCTGGCGATTTCCTCCCGGTCCGCCTTGCTCAGCTTCGTCACGTCGCTCTTCGTGATGATCGCCGGATTCCCGCCGGCCGCGCCCTCCATGGGCCGCTGCCCTCTGGCCTGGATATTCCGCGCCATCTGCGCCTGCGCGGCCTGGGACGCGTACTGCATCCCGCCCCGCATCAGCTCGTCAAAGTGCGCGCTCTGGTACGCTGTTCGCATGTCCACCCCGCGCTTGAGCATCCCCACGAACTCCGGGTTCTGCATCTCCTTGTCCATCTCGAATCCCGGATAGATCTGCTTCACCTGGTCCGCTTCCTGCTGCCACCGCGTGATCTGGTCCTGCACCGCCGCGTCCCGCTGTCTCGCCTCCGCCTCCTGCCTGAGTGCCCGGTTCTCACGCAGCGCCTGGCTGAACTGCCTGTACTGCTCCACCGTCATCCCGGCTTTGTCGGCCTGCTCCTGCAAAAACTTCGTGTCGCTGTCGATGGCCTGCCCGATCCCGGAAAGGTCCGTGCTGTCCAGTCCATACCGCGCCGCCACTTTCTCAAGCACGCCCGCGGCCGCCCGTGCGTTCTCCTCCAAGCCCTTGTACTTCGCAAAGCGCTTGTCGATGATCCCCTGCACCTGCTTCTGGAACTGTTCCCGGTACTCCCCGTTGATCAGCCGCTGCCATTCCGCGTTCCGGTCCGCGCTCGCTTCCGCTGGCGCTTCCCCTCCGGTCTCCTGCCCGGCGTCGGCATTCCCTCCGGTTTCTTCCTGCTTTCCGTACACCACCACCGGCTGACTGCCGGCGACCTTCTCCGCCCGCTGGGACCCGGCGTCGGTCCCTGTTGCGCCCGCTTCGCTTCCGGCTCCTCCGGTGCTCCCGCCTTCGGAAAACCGCTGCAGCTCTCCCGTCTCCATAAACGCTCCTTTCACGCGGAAAGCTTCGGCCGCGGCCGGTCCTTTCCGCCCATGCCCTTCAAGGCAAGCTGTTCCCTCCGGCTTGCGCAAATACCGGATAAGCACAGCATATTCCTCCCGTCCCCGTCCGCGCCAATCGGCCTTTTCCACGTTCCAAATCCTTGCGCGAAGCGCCCTTCAATTCATTTATTCCAGTTATTTCCATTCCTGTTTCCACGCTTTTCTTTTGTATAACATATGTTATTAAATAATCAAAAAAAAGCCCCGCACCGTGCGGGGTACTCATCCACCGGTCCGCCCTGCCCCGCAGGGCAGGGCGATAGGCTCAATAGACCACAATCAGGCCCTTGTTTTCCGCGTAATAGCTGTCCAGGCCGCGGGTCTGGAAAATCTCCACCTTTGCCATGTTCCATTTTTGAAGGATCATGCGGCGGAACTGTTCGGCCAGGCCTTCGTTCAGGCAGTGGCTGACATAAACGCTGCTCCCGTTGTATCCTTCCTGCTCCATGATCTCCAGCACCCGCCGAAGGGTCTTCCCGTCCCCGCGCGCCTTGTCCCTCATCTGGATCTTTCCTTCCCTGGAGCCTTCCCCGATCACGCGAATGCCCAGATGAACGGCGATATAGCTGGCCAATTTTCCAATCCGCCCGTTCTGTGCCAGGTTATGGAAGGAGCACAGGGTAAAGATGGTGCGCATGGAATGGGCGATCTGCTCGCAGGCCTCCGTCACCCTTTCCAGGCTTTCCCCTTTCTGGATCATCTCCAGGGCCTTGTTCACCATTACCACCAGCTTCGGGCCTGTGGAGAGGCTGTCCACCACGCTGATTTTTTTCCCGGGGTGGTCCTCCTGGACCATCCGCATGGCGCTGACCGCGCTGTTGTGGCTGCCGGACAGGTTGCCGGAAATGGTAAAGGCGATGGTGTTCTCCGCCTTTTCGAACACTTCCGCCCAATCCCCCGGGGAGGGGCACGCAGAGTGGCTCGTCCTGCTCCTTTCCATATGCTCCACAAAAGACGGAATATCCAAATCCACCGTATCCCTGTAGTGGGTGTCGTCCAGCGTCAGCACAAAGGGAACAGTTTCATAGGCAATATCGGCGGATCCCGTTTCAAGGTTCCTCAGATCGCAGCTGGAATCAGCAGTTATCATCCATTTCATCGGTTTTTCCTCGATTCCCCGGGCCTTTCAGCTTTCCGGATCAAACAGGGTGCATCCCTGTTCCCTGAACTGGTCGATCTTCTTTTCCAGGGCCGCCCGGCTGACCCTGAAATGCGCCCCCAGGCAGGATAGGCACCAGGCCTCCTCCATGCCCCGGTTGATCAGCTTCCTGGTCAGTGCCGCCTCGTCCCGGGTCACCGCGCTGCGGCACCGGGCACAGACGCCGCAAATCTCCCTTCCCCTCACAGCCTGCTTATCCTCGCCAGGTACAGCCTGCAGTCCCTGGCCTTGACTTCCGGGGTCAGGTAATCCCTTTGGACCCCCAGGTCTTCCCCGGTAAAGACGTCTTTCATCTCCAGCCCATAGCCGCAAGCGTAGGGAAGGCCGGCGTTGGCGAAGGGGAAGGTGATCTGCCCGTCCGCGTCGCTCAGATTGAACAGGCCGATGGCAAATTCCCCGCCGCTCAGATGCCGGACAAAGGCAAGCGCGCTGTCCTCGGGAATCGTCCACCAATCGGTGCTGCCGTACTGGGGGCGCCCCTGGTACACCTGGTAGGGGGGCCTGCATTCCGCGTCCTGATTGATGCGGATCAGGGCCCGGTTCTGGGTCAGTTCCCGGCAGAAGGGCGACATGTTCCTCAGGTCCGCCCCCAGCATCAGGGGGACCCCGAAATACGCCCAAAGCGCAAACTGCGTACGATATTCGGTATCCGTGCACTTTTCCCCAAGGGCTACGTTGCCGCTTCCGTACATGCCCACCGTCAGCATGTCCATATCGTTGAAGCAGTAATTGCCATTCATGGCGAAATGCTTCAGCTGGCTGCGGAAAATATCCCTGAAGGATACAAAGTTGTCCTGGATATCCCCCGTGGAGCGGTACATGTGGGCGCCGACCGACCGCATCCAAAGCCAGGGCTCCTGCTGCCCCCAGTTGCAGGCCGAAAACAGAATGGGCCTGCCCGTGGCCTTCAGGGCCATGGACATGGTGATGTAGGCGGTCTTGCAGTCTGCCCCCGCGGGAAAATTGCAGAAATCATACTTCAGATAGTCTACCCCCCAAGCCGCGAAGGTTTGGGCGTCAACGAACTCGTGTCCGTAAGAGGACGGATACCCTCCGCAGGTCATCACACCTGCGCAGGAATACATGCCAAACTTCAGCCCGCGGGAATGGACGTAGTCGGCCACCGCCTTCATGCCCTGGGGAAATTTCTCCGGATCCGGCACCAGCCGTCCGTCCGCTCCCCGCTTGCGCAGGCTCCAGCAGTCATCGATCACCAGGTATTCATAGCCCGCGTCCCTGTAGCCCTTTTCCGCCATGACATCCGCCATTTCCCGGATCAGGGCGTCGCTGATATGCGTTCCAAAGGTGTTCCAGCTGTTCCAGCCCATGGGCGGCGTGACCGCCAGCCCGCGGGTCTTTTCCGGAAACTCCCGGCTGTTTTCCATATTCTGATTCCCCGCTTTCTTGATCCATTATAGCACACAATCCGGTTTTAAAAAGGGCTTTTCATGTTTTTACAATGTCTTTCCCGTCCGCTTCCTTTTCCCGGGGAAGGCCGGCCTTCCGCTTCCAATTTCCCCGCAGATAGAGGATCACCGTAAGCACCATGCCGCAGACCCAGCTGATCAGCAGGGAGGCGAAAATGGCGTCCGGATGCCCGGTGGGCCACGCTTCGCTTCGCGTCAGCGCGGCAAGCCCATAGGCCAGCGGCAGGCGCAGCACCACCGTGGTCAGGATGCTGATCCACATGGGGATCACCGTCTCCCCCGCGCCGCGCATCACGCCCTGAAGCACCTGGGTGACGGCAAAGCACAGATAGCCAAAGGCCAGCCACCTCAGTCCTCTCGCCCCCAGGGCGATCACGGTGTCGGTCTCCGTAAACAGGCTGATCAGGTTCCTGCCAAAGAGCAGGATCGCCGTCACCAGCACCAGGGCGGAGATCAGGGCGATCTTCATCAGCGCCGTCACCCCGGGGACCAGCCTTTCCTGCTTCCGGGCGCCGATGTTCTGCCCCACATAGGTGGTTGCCGCTGTCCCGAAAGTGAAATTCGGCATCATGGCAAACCCGTCCACCCGCATCACCGCAACATTCGCGGCGATCATCACAGTGCCCATGGAATTGGTCAGGCCCTGTACGATCATCGCCGACATGCTGAAGATCCCCTGCGTCAGGCCGGCGGGCATCCCCAGCAGGCTGAGCTTTTTCACCAGGACCCCGTCCGGGGTCAGGGTGCGCCGGTTCAGGTCGATCACATCCTTCATCCGCACAAGGCGCAGAAGGCACAGCAGCCCGGACAGGAACTGGCTGAGGATGGTGGCAAGGGCCGCCCCCGCGATGCCCATGGCAAACCGGGCCACGAACAGAAGGTCCAGGACGATGTTCATCAGGCAGGCCGAAACCAGGTAGATCAGCGGGGCGACGCTGTCCCCCATTCCCCGCAGGATGCCCGAGAGGATGTTGTAGGCGGCGGTGCCCAGAATCCCCAGGAAAATGATCTGCAGATAGATGACCGAACCCGCTCCAACCTCCTCCGGAGGGTTCATCAGGGCGATCAGCGGCGGGGACAGAAAATAGCCCGCGGCCATCATGAGGCCCGCGCTCACGCACATCAGGAACAGGGTGGAGCCGACGGTGCGGCTGAGCCTCTCCCGGTCCCTCGCGCCGAAATACTGGGCACTGAGGATGCTGGCCCCGGTGGAGATGCCCATGAACAGCACAAACAGCAGGTTCATGATGGGTCCGGCGGTTCCGACCGCAGCCAGCGCCGTATCCCCGATGTATCTGCCGACGATGACGGAATCCGCGGTGTTATACAATTGCTGGGCAAAATTTCCGATCAGCAGCGGGACTGAAAACCGGAGCAGTCCCTCCATGGGCTTGCCCACCGTCATATCCTGGGTGCCAAAGAGCTTTCCGAATGATTTTTTCAAAGCCGTTTCCTTCCTGCCGCCTCCTTGGAGGCGGTTGTTGATGATCGGGTTTTCTGTTTGGGAGGGGAGGGTCTTTCCGCTGTTATTCTATTCCCCGATCCTGCTTAACGTCAAGCGCGCTTCGGCTTTCTTCCACGGTTCACGCAGCAAGCCCACAGGGGGCCCCGATCCTTTCCTCGTGCCCTGTCCGATTGAATGGTCTTTGTTTCCTGCGCAAGCCCCGGGCTATTTCCGCTGCCGGGCCGGGTTTTTATTGACGTTTCTTCGGGGTTCCGGGTATAATTTCTTCCGGGCCCCTTTTCCGGCCCGCGGCCGGCAAAGGCCGCAGCCCCGCGTTATGATGAAAGGAAACCGCCGTTATGGAACAGACTGCCTCCTCCGATCTCGTCCGTTTTGTCTCCTGGAATGTCAACGGCCTCAGAGCCTGCCTTGGCAAAGGGTTTATGGATTATTTCAACGGGTCCGGGGCGGATTATTTCTGCCTTCAGGAAACCAAAATGCAGCCCGGTCAGGCCCAGGTCCCGGCGGAAGGGTATCAGGCCTATTTCAACTCCGCCGTCAAAAAGGGCTACAGCGGCACGGCCGTCTTCGCAAGGGAGGCGCCTTTGAACGTTTCGTTTGGCATCGGCATCCCGGAACACGACCAGGAAGGCCGCGTCATCACCCTGGAAACCCCTGCCTTCTACCTGGTGACCGTCTACACGCCCAATTCCCAGCGGGGACTGACAAGGCTGGATTACCGCATGACGTGGGAAGACGCTTTCCAGGCCTATCTTCACGGTTTGGACAAAAAAAAGCCCGTGATCGTCTGCGGGGATATGAACGTGGCCCATCAGGAGATCGATCTGAAAAATCCGTCCTCCAACACGGGCAACGCCGGCTTCACCCCCCAGGAGCGCGCCCGCATGACGGAACTGCTCTCTTCCGGCTTTACGGATACCTTCCGCTTTCTGTATCCGGACAAAACCGGGGTTTATTCCTGGTGGAGCTATATGTTCCATGCGCGGGAAAACAACGCGGGATGGCGCATCGACTATTTTTTGGTTTCGGACCGCCTGCGGGATTGCATCGTGGAAGCCGGCATCGACACCCATGTCCCCGGCAGCGACCATTGTCCCGTAACGCTGACCTTGCGCCTGTGACCCCTTCCCCAGCCAGAGCGGGGCCGGACGAATCTGTCCGGCCCCGTTGTTCTTTTGGGGAAGGAGATCATTTGCGTATATCCCCGCAAAGGCGCAGGTTCCAGGCCTTGGCCTCGTTCATCAGCACCTCTTCCACGATATCCGTCCTTTCGGGATAGAGGACAGAAAGGGTGCTCTCACGCGCGAGAAGATACCCGTCCAGCGCGGCCCGCAGGCCGGAGAGGGCCGCCGCGCTGTCGCCGGCTTTCAGGCCGCCCTGTTGGATCAAAAGCTCCGTTTCCGTCATCCAGATGTTCCTGGCGCTCCTGATGAGGCCCGCGCGGTTGCTGCCGGCCCTGACGGCCCGGGCGGCGCTCTCCAGGTACCGGGCGTTGTCCCGGTGCTTTTCGCACAGTGCGGTGTGGATCACGGCGCCTCCGTCGGTCTGCGTAAACCGCCACAGGCAGGGGTCGGCCGCTTCGTCCTCCAGGGGCGCATCGTTCCCGGCGAACACGCTGTCCCTGCGGTCCGACGGCGCGGTATGCAGTTCATAGCACAGGTTCACGCATTTCTCGGTCATCTGTTCGATGACGGCCTCGTATCCCTTTCCGGGCTCGTCCGGATACAGGGCCTCCGCAACGGCCCTCTCCCTCTCCATGAGGACGTCAAAGGCCGCCTGCTCCTCAATGAAGGCGGAACTGCCCGTCCTCAGGTACAATTGTCCGTAGAGGTCGTGCACCGCTTCCTGCCAGAGTGCGGCAGCCTCCCGGACGTCCGTCAGCGCCCGCGCCCGCCGCGCGGTTTCAAGGTGCGTCCCGCACAGCCTCAGTTCCGTCTCCGTTACGTTCCCTCCATGGCCCGTCAGGACCGGCACGCAATAATCCTCCCTGGGCGCGCCGCCTTTCGTCAGAACCGTCACGGTATTGGAGAGGATCTGGAGAAGCTCCCGGTTGAGCAGATAATCACAGACCGCGGTGTTGGTGATCTTGCCCGCCTCCACATCCGGAGCGGTCACCGTATAGGTGAAGACCGCCTTGACCTTCTCCCCGGGCTCCACCATGCCGCCGATCGCCAGGGGATCGCTGCTCCCGGAAAGCGGATCCCGGATGATGACCGAGTCGATGCGGTGCCTTGTGCCGTTCACCGCCGTGATAAGGTAGGTCACTTCCTCGCCTTCCGTATAATAACTGCCGTTTTTCGGCGCGGAGGTGACTTCCTTGACCAGTGTCAGCGTCTTGGGGGCCAGGAAAAGATGCTCGATGACCGGATTGCTTGCAACGCGTTTTCCGTTCGTTCTTTCACCGGTCGCCTGGAAATACATCCCGACATCCTCTCCCTCGGCATGCTCCTCCCCGACGGTCACAAAGACCGTGCCGGAAAGGCTCTGCCCGGGCTCCAGCCAAACGCCGGACTGCTCGTCCACCTTGGTCTTGTCGGTGTAGAACGCCGGGTCGTCCGCCTCCAGCTCGGGGAATTCCCAGCAGGTGGACAGATCCCCGTAATAGATTCCGACTTCCCCCGTGTTGGTCAGTGTCCAATTGAACGCCGCCTGTTCCCCGGGGGCAAAGCCCTCTTCCTTCTGCTCGGCCAGCTTGACCTCCAGCTGCAGGGCCGCTTCCCCCTCCTCCGGGGGAGGCGTTACGGGAGGGATCAGATCCCCGGGCACGGGATACTCCTCCGGAGGCAAGGTCACGGGGGGGATCAGCATGTCCGTCGCGGGAGGCTCGGATACCTCCGGCACGGGGACTTCCGGGATCTGCGTTGGGCCCGCCTTGTCTTCCGTCTTTCCCTCAAACAGGGTATCCACCACCACCGCCACGTCGGCCGTATCCCCCGTGCCGGCGCCGTTGTCCTCCCTGGCGGCGTCCGCCATGACCTGCCGCCAGGCAATGCCGTCATTGGCGTCCAGGTCCCGGACCGTCAGCAAAAGCTGGAACCGCCTGGCTTCCCCCACGTCCAGCCTCTCGCCGATGCCGATCGACGCGAAAGAATCCTCCGGCACGCCGATGCCCCTGGCGTCCAGACTCTGCAGATTCAGGTCCCGCAGGGGAACGGTCCCGTTGTTGACGATGTACATCTCCACCGTGCAGATCCCGTACCTGACCCCGGTCATGCCTGTGGTGTCCTCCGGGATCAGAAGCAGGGACGCCCCCGTTTTCAGCCGGGGGACAAGCACCATGCAGGTATCCCCGCACTCCGTTCCGTATTCATCCACGCACACCGCGGTCACGAACCGGTGGATCCACTCCGGAGCATATCTGGACACGTCTCCGGGGCCGACCCGAAGAAGCAGCAGGGTTTGTTCCGACCGCCCGGGCTGCAGGGGCTTGAGCATCCAGTCCGCCACCTGGACCGTGTCTCCTTCGTTGTACGGGGTCAGGGACTTGATGGTCACGGGCGCCGACCCCGTATTGGTCAGGGTCAGAACGACCTGGATCTGGCTGTTTTCCTGATAGGGCAGGGCCTTGGGCGGTTCCGCCTCCAATGTCACCCTGGGCATTGCCGGCGGCAGCCCCCGCATCTCCCGGACTACGCCAGACGTGGTAGCGGGCTGGACGGTTTGGTCCGTTTCCGTCAGACCGCAGCGGGCGCAGGTCCTCTGCCTGATGCCGTTGAATTCCTGCCAGGCGCCAAAGTCATGGCCCAGGGGCTGGAGCTCCCCATACCAGATATGGGCCTCGTTCCTTGAGCAAACGCGGACGGTGCGCCCCTTTTCAGTGCAGGTCGCCGGGATATCCGTCTTCGGTTCCCCATAATTGTGGCCCAGGGCCGGCATCTGCTCGCTGTAGGAAAGGCCGCAGCGGCTGCACTGCCAGGTGACCGTTCCCTTGTCCTTGCAGGTCGGCGCGGTTTCGGCGATCTTGGCATAGTCGTGTCCCAGCGCTTCCAGGATGATCCTTTCCTGCGCACGGCATACCTGACAGGTCCTCACGCCGTATCCCGTCTGCGTGCAGGTGGCTGCCTGAATGGTTTCCGCCCCGCCCCACACGTGCACGTTGCAGGGAGGGGGAACCCAGGCCGAGTCGTCGGTCGCACCGAGCGCCGGCGCGGCAAAAAGGACAGCGGTCAGCAATAACAAAAGGAACCGTATTCTCTGTTTTTTCATGGTATTCTCCCCCTGTTGTCTCTAGGACGTATCCGTCAGCTGCAAGCGTCATCCCGGGGTAGTTCTTGCTTCTATTATACCTGAAAACAGGCCGCAGGAAAAGCTTTTTTTGTTTTTGACCTGCCGGGCCGGTTTCTTTTGAGCACGGAAAAGGATCGGCGGAGGCAAAAACCATGGACGTCCCGTTCTTTTTTTGGTATGATAAGGGCCGGAGACGGAAGGACGTCCCTCCCGCTCCCATCACAGCAGCTCAGAAAGGATGATCTCCTTCCCTATGCCCTGGTATGAACAATCCGTTTTTTATCACATTTATCCTCTGGGGCTGACAGGCGCCCCCAGGGAGAATCCCTTCGGGGAGCCGGTACACCGCCTGAGGGAGCTGTTCCCCTGGATCGCGCATCTGAAAAGCCTTCACTGCTCCGCCCTGTACATCGGTCCGCTCTTCCAGTCCTCCACCCACGGCTATGATACGGCGGATTACCGCCTGCTGGATACCCGCCTTGGCACCAACGAGGACCTGACGGACTTCGTGGAGGCCTGTCATCAGTCCGGCATCCGCGTGATCCTGGACGCGGTATTCAACCACACCGGACGGGACTTTTTCGCCTTCCGGGACCTGAAGGCCCACCGGGAGAACAGCCGCTTTCTTCACTGGTACCGGAACGTGAATTTTTACGGGAACAACGAATACAACGACGGCTTCTCCTACGACAACTGGGGGGGCTACAACCTGCTTTGCAAGCTGGATCTGCAAAATCCCGAGGTCCGGGCCTATCTTCTGGACACCGTCCGCTTCTGGGTGGAGGTTTTTAAGATCGACGGGCTCCGGCTGGACGCCGCGGACGTGCTGGATTTCGATTTTCTCCGGGCGCTCCGCCAGACCGCCGAACAGGTCAAGCCCGATTTCTGGCTGATGGGGGAGGTGATCCACGGCGATTACCTTCGCTGGGCCAACGAAAACACCCTGCATTCCGTCACTAACTACCACCTGCACAAGGCCCTGTACAGCGGCCACAACGATCACAATTACTTTGAGATCGCCCACACCGTCCGCCGGCAGGCGGATATGGGCCTCGGGAGCCGCGTCCTGCTCTACAATTTTGTGGACAATCACGATGTGGAGCGGATCTACACCAAATTGCGGGACAAGCGGCATTTCCTTCCGGTCCACGTGCTTCTCTACACCCTTCCGGGCATCCCTTCCCTGTATTACGGCTCCGAATTCGGCATCGAGGGCCGCAAGGAACGGGGGTCGGACGATTCCCTCCGCCCCTGCCTTTCCCTTGAAGAGAAGACCGGATCCGCCTCTCCCTGTCTTGAGTTGATCCGGGCCCTTGGAAAGATCCATGAAGGGGAGCCCGCCCTGTGGTACGGGGAATACCGGGAGCTTTGCCTGACCACCGAAAAATACGCCTTCGCCCGCGGAGACGTCCTCGTGACGGTAAACAACGCCGCAACGCCCGCCTTCTTCGACCTCGCGCTGGAGGGCGCCTGGCAGGGTGCCCTGTCCGGCGAACGGGTGGAGAGCAGCGGCGGCCATGCGCATTTCCAGCTGCCCCCCTGCGGCGGGGAAATCTGGATCCCGGCCGCGGATGGCCGGCCCGACTATACGCCCCTGGATCTTCCTCCCGCCGCCGCGCCGGAGCCTCCCGCGCCGGAAGACGCCGTCCTTCCCCCCCGCGCCTCAGGCAAAAACTATGAGGAAATGACCGTGCCGGAGCTCCAGGCGGAAGTGCTCGCGAAGCTGGCCGCCAACGGTCCGCTGACCGAAAGCATGAAGCAGGACGTTGCCAGGAACGTTTACCGGGATTCGCTTCTGAACTGGGTCCGCAGTTTCAGATAACAGCTGTCATTCATCCTCCGTGTTTCCCGCGGAGGTCCCATCGTATCCATATTCCCCGATTCTGAAAGGAGGTACTTCCCATGCCCAAGAAAAAAACACCCGCTCAGTCTGAAGAAGTGCTCAAGGCGGAGCCCGCCACCCCCAAAAAGGGGACGGCCGCAAAGTCCGCTTCCGCTAAACCGGCGCCCGTGAAGGCGGACGCCCCCGCCCCGAAGGCCGCCCCCAAAAAGGCCGCCGTCCGCAGCGCCGGGAAGAAAACCGTCCCGGCCCCTGTCCAGGAGGATTTCCTTGATCTGACGGCCGCGGCGGAGGAAAGCCCCCGCCTCCCGGACGCGCCCAAAGCGGTCCCCGCAGCCGAAAAGGCGCCCGTCATCGAAGAAGCCCCGGCAGCGGCAGAGCCCGCCGCCGAGGCTGCGCCCGTTCCGGAAGAAGCCCCGGCTGTCGAGGAGCCCGCCGCCGTGGAAACACCCGTTATGGAAGAAGCCCCGGCTGTCGAGGAGCCCGCCGCCGTGGCAGCGCCCGTTATGGAAGAAGCCCCGGCTGTCGAGGAGCCCGCCGCCGTGGCAGCGCCCGTTATGGAAGAAGCCCCGGCTGACGAGGAACCCGCCGTTTGGGAGGAGCCCCTGCCCCAGCCCCGCAGAAGCGTCGCTTTCATCGGCTCCGAATGCTATCCCTTTGTCAAGACCGGCGGTTTGGGGGATGTCATGTACGCCCTGCCCAAGGCCCTGGTCAAGCAGAACTGCGACGTGAAGGTCATTCTTCCCCGCTACAAATGCATTCCCTGGAAATACCAGGAGAAAATGGTTTACCGGGGCGCCTTCAGCATGGACCTGTGCGCGGACGGACGGTCCTTCTACGTCGGCATCATGGAATATGTCTGCGACGGCGTGGTGTATGACTTCATCGACAACGAGGAGTTTTTCTCCGCCGGCAATCCCTATATCAGTCTGGTGGACGACATCCCCAAATACTGCTTCTTCGGCAAGGCCGCCCTGGCCGCGCTGAACTACCTCAACTGGATCCCGGACATCATCCACTGCCACGACTGGCAGGCCAGTCTGGTCCCGGTCTACCTGCGCACCCTGTTCGCGGGCACGCCCATTGAAAAAGCCCGGACCATCCTGACCATCCACAACCTTCGGTTCCAGGGCATTTACAACATTCCCACCATCAAATACTGGTCCAACCTGCCGGATTATGTGTTCAACAAGGACGCCCTGAAGCAGGGCTATGAGGACGCCAACATGCTCAAGGGCGGCCTGACCTACGCCGACAGCATCACCACCGTCAGCAACACCTACGCCGGGGAGATCCAGACCCCCTTCTTCGGGGAAAAGCTGGACGCCCACCTGCGGTATCATTCCGGCAAGCTCCGGGGCATCGTCAACGGCATCGACTGCGACCTGTGGAACAGCGCCACGGATGCCCTGCTGGCCCGGCCCTACGGCCCCGGGGACGTGCTGCCCGGGAAAAAGGCCAACAAAAAAGCCCTGCAGGAGCAATTGGGGCTCCAACAGGACGACCGGCTTTTCGTCATCGGGCTCATTTCCCGCCTGACGGATCAAAAGGGCCTGGATCTGGTCAACGCCATCCTTCCCTCCATGGTGGACGGCAATACCCAGATCGTGGTGCTGGGGACCGGCGACACCCGGTATGAGAACTCTTTCCGCCAGTATGAATACACCTACAAGGGCAGCGTCTGCTCCAACATTATGTACGACGAGGGCCGCGCCCACCAGATCTACGCGGGGGCCGACGCCCTGCTGGTGCCCAGTCTCTTTGAGCCCTGCGGCCTGACCCAGCTGATCGCCATGCGCTACGGCACCGTGCCCATCGTCCGGGAGACCGGCGGCCTGAAGGACACCGTGGAACCCTACAACCAGTACAGCAACCAGGGCAACGGCTTCACCTTCGACCGGTATGAATCCGGCCTCCTGCTGGATGCCGTCAACCGCGCCAAGACCCTGTTCTTCAACAACCGCTGGTGCTGGGACGAAATGGTCCAGCGGGACATGGCCAAGGACGTCTCCTGGGATGTTTCCGCCAGGGCGTACCGGCAATTGTACCTGGACCTGAAGCCGTAACGGTCTTTCCGCCGGAGACGGCCCCGGTCCGTGCCGCCTTCCTTTGGGCCGGAAAGCGCGCTCACAGGCGCTTCAAGGCCCGTTCCCGTGGGTTTCCAAGCATTAAGAACACCTGTTGTTTAATGGGGCTGCCGCGCAAGCGGCAGCCCCATTGCGATGGTTGGATGAATTCCTCAGCGCTCCATTCGCAGATAGACGATCTTCCTGCTTTGGCCGCTGTATTGGACCTGCGCGTCCCTGTACCCTCCCTGCCTGAGCCAGGTCCACACGCGTCCGCTGTCCTCTTCGAACCGGGCGTACAATTCCCTTGTCAGGTACAGGCGGATCTCCTTCACTTCGTCTCCCGCGCCCGAGAGGATGCCGATCAGCTGCTTTTCCGTCTCCGCCTCCGCCGCAAGGACGCTTCCGTCGTTCCATAGGATCTCTGTGAACACGATCTTGCGCTGGATATCGGAATGCCGGACGCCGGCGCTCAGGACACCGCCCAGGTCCAGCCATTTCCAGACGGGATTGTCCGCCCCCAGATACCGCTCATACAGTTCCCCTGTCAGGTACAGGCGGATCTCCTTCACTTCGTCTCCCGCGCCCGAGAGGATGCCGATCAGCTGCTTTTCCGTCTCCGCCTCCGCCGCAAGGACGCTTCCGTCGTTCCATAGGATCTCTGTGAACACGATCTTGCGCTGGATATCGGAATGCCGGACGCCGGCGCTCAGGACACCGCCCAGGTCCAGCCATTTCCAGACGGGATTGTCCGCCCCCAGATACCGCTCATACAGTTCCCCTGTCAGGTACAGGCGGATCTCCTTCACTTCGTTTCCCGCGTTCGAGAGGACGTTTATCACCTGCGCCTCTGACTCCGCCTCGGCCGCGAGGGCCCTGCCGTCCTCCCGGACCATGCCGTCGATCACCACCAGGCGCTGCGCGTCCGTATGCCGAACCTTGGCCTCCCGGATACCGCCCAGGTCCAGCCATTTCCAGACCGGTTCGTCCGTCCCCCGATACCGCTCATACAGATCGCCTGTCAGGTACAGGCGGATCTCCTGCGCCCCGGAAGCCTCCGAAAGGAGACGAATGACCTCCGCCTCCGTGGACACGTCCTTGGTCAATACGCTTCCGTCATTCCAGCTTCCCACACGGATGTGGACCCATTTTCTTGTATCCGAATGGGTCACCGTGCAATCCTGGGCGCCGCCATGGTCCAGCCAGGCCCAGACGGGATTCTCCTCCGACTGGTATTGCCGGTACAATTCGTCCGTCATCCAAAGGACCAATCCGCTCTTGCCCAGTCCGGACGCCTCCCGCACCGCGGTCATGGCCCCCCGGGCGCTTCCCACCTGGTACTCCGGTTCAGGCCTGTCCATAAGATCGGTCGCTTTCAGGGTCCCCTCCGGCAGCACATCCTCCACGAAGGCATAGCACAGGCGCATCCTGTCCAGGCCCATGTTGTAATGGATCCAGCACAGGCCGTCCCCTTCGTCGTCGTCCCAGGTCACGTCCACCCCCCGCCAGCTCCCGTCCAGGAAAACCAGATTCCAAAGATGCTCCTTGTCCCCTTCAGGGTCTTCCCTGTCCAGGCCCTCCCCGAAGCAGCAGCGGGCATCGATCCCCGCCAGGCCGCACAGCAGGACATAGGCGTCCGCGTAGCCGTCGCAATTGGCCCTGCCGCTCAGAATCGCGCCGATGCACCGGTCGTCCTCCTTGGTCGTTTCATCCAGCACATAGGTCACGCGGCTGCACAGAAGGTCGTGGATCCGCAGGGCCTTCTCCCCTTCCGTCCCGGTGACCCCCTGCAGCATGGCACGGGCCGTCTCCAGCGTCTGTCTGAGACGGGGGGACAACTTCCCCTCCCTGCCCGCCCTGACGGCCAGCAGGATCTCATAGCCTGGATAGAACACGCTTTCCCCCTCCCGGGCAAAGACCAGTACCCGCTCTTGATCATAATGGCTCATTCCGCCCTCCACCCGGCACAGGGCGTTCAGGGCCTCCAGCCGCCGCCAGTCATCGGCCTTCAGCCTTTCCCAGGTCAGGGCGTCCACGCCCAGGGCAAAGGCGCCATAGCCCTCCGCGGCCAGATTGTCCACGGTTTCCGGGATGTCCCGCTCCGAATCCACCTCCGCCCACGCCCCGTCCCAGTAGGTGCACCCCACATATTCCAAAGACAGCGTGCCCTGATTGGTGTACATTGTGTCATAGCTTCTCAGTCCTCCTGAAAGCCGCAGGCCAAGGGCCGTCCTGCCGTCTGTGGTCAGCGTCCGAAACAGCCCCTCCTCCGACAGAAGGACGAACCGTTTTTCGTTCCCCGCCCGCATTTCCGAAAGGGCCTGCCGGTATTCCGTTTCGTCCGAAACCGTCCGCCAGGGGCAGTCGTACCCCTGCAGTTCCGTCACCTCCACCCGGCCGTTGACGAACCAGGACCAGGAAAAATCCATGGCGCCGCCCCGGGCCGCCCAGTACCAGACCAGACTGTTGTCCTTTTCGGCTTCCCGCAGCAGTTTGCCTGAAAGCGTAAAGGAAACAGCCGTCCGCTTTTCCTCAAGGGCCCGGCTGAATACGTTTTTCACCTCCTGCCAGCTGTCCAGGCGTTCTTCCGCCCGGGCATCGGCGATGTGCAAAAAAAGCAACGCCGCCAGGATCAGCATCCACACCGCGCCCTGAAGGACCCCGTTCCTTCCCGTTCCCATGTCAATCTCCCTCTGTTTCCGCATCCTTTCGCCCCCTTTTCCAAAGGCTTTTGCGCTTTCCGTATCCGTTTTTCCCATCCAGGATCCGCTGTCCCCAGCATAGCACACCCGTCCCCTGCACGCAACGGGTCCTCCGGCATTCCTGTTTCCGGTATCTCCCGGAAAATACAATGAAAAAACAGTTTTCCCAAACGGGCGGGCTTGTCAAAATACGTCTGTCTTCGGCCATTTTCTTCCGTTTCCCCGGGTGAAGAGCCCGCTCCGGCCTCAAATTGCCTTGACACCCCCTTTGGGGCTATGATAAAATTTCATTTGATTCCAGGGTCTTCTGGCCCGTTGAACGAAGAGGGATCAGCGATGAAGTTTGTCTCCGCGAGTGTCCTGACCGGGCTGTACGCCGTACGGGTACCCCTTGCCCTGCACGCCGGGGAAGTCAGGTTCTGCCAGGAGTGACCGGGTTCCGCGTCCGGGGCCGTTTCGGTTCCGTACCGGTTCTGATGTGTTTCGTCGCTTCTTCAAACGCAGTCTGACGGACGGACAGACTGCGTTTGTTTTATTACATCTGACGATGGAGGGATTTCCATGCTTGTTACCGGCGCCAAGATCCTGATGGAATGCCTGATGGAACAGCACGTCGACACCATCTTCGGCTATCCAGGCGGCACCATCCTGAATGTGTATGACGAATTGTACAACTATGAAAAGGAAGGGAAAGTCCGTCATATCCTGACCGCCCATGAGCAGGGCGCCTGCCACGCGGCGGACGGCTACGCGCGGGCCACCGGCCGGGTCGGGGTCTGTTTTTCCACCTCCGGTCCCGGCGCCACCAACATGGTCACCGGCATCGCCACCGCCTACCTGGATTCCTCTCCCATCGTCTGCATCACATGCAACGTCGCCTCCTCCCTGATCGGCAAGGATTCCTTCCAGGAGGTGGACATCACCGGCGTCACCATGCCCATTACCAAATGCAATTTTCTGGTGCACTCGGTGGAGGAACTGGCCGACATCGTGCGGGAGGCCTTTGCCATTGCCCGGTCCGGCCGGCCCGGCCCGGTGCTGATCGACATTCCCAAAAATATCACGGCAGAAAAATGCGAATACACGCCCCTGCCCCGCCGGGAGCATTCTTCCACCGGCAAGCTGGGGGACCTGATGCGCCGCGCCTCCCATGATTTCAAGGCTCCGGAACCGGACGAAAAAGACGTGGACAAACTGGTGGAAATGATCCGGGAGAGCAAAAAGCCCATGCTGATCTGCGGCGGCGGCGTGGTGCGCGCCCGGGCCCACGAGGAAATGAAGGCCCTCGCCCGGCGCATCGACGCGCCCACCGCGATCACCGTCATGGGGGCCGGCGGCTTTCACGGGCTGGATCCCCTGGCCACCGGCATGATCGGCATGCACGGGTCCCAGGCCAGCAACCGGGCTGTGGACGCCTGCGATCTGCTGATCGCCGTGGGCTGCCGGTTCTCCGACCGGGTGGCCCTCAAGCCCGAAACCTTCGCCCGCAACGCCCGCATCGTTCAGATCGACATCGACCGGAGCGAGATCAACAAAAACGTCAAGACCGCCCACCACATCGTCGGAGACTGCAAGCACGTTCTGGAAAAGCTCCTTGAGAAACTGCCTGAGCAAATGGACCACTCCGAGTTCAGGAAGTATGTCTTCTCCTTTAAAACCGAAACGGAATACGACCCCGCCGAGGGCCGCCTGACCCCGAGTCAGGTGCTCTCCTGCGTGGCGGAAACCTGTCCGAAGGATTCCATTATTGCCACCGATGTAGGCCAGCACCAGATGTGGGCCATCCAGCACTTCCATTTCGATTACCCCGGCCAGCTCCTGACCTCCGGCGGCTTTGGCACCATGGGCTTCGGCCTGGGGGCGGCGCTGGGCGCCAAGGCGGCTTTTCCGGAAAAATGCGTCATCCACATCACCGGGGACGGCGGTTTCCGCATGAACTGCAACGAGCTGTCCACGGAGCAGTATTACGGCCTCAAGATCATCCACGTGCTGTTTGACAACGGCACCCTGGGCATGGTCCGGCAGTGGCAAAACCTGATCTATAACAAGCGTTTTACCGAAACCACCCTGGACCGCGCCCCGGATTTTGTCAAGCTTGCGGACGCATACGGCCTGAAGGGACGCCGGGTTTCCAGCGCCGAAGAGCTTCAGGAGGCCATCCGGGAGGCGCTTGCCTGTGACACCGGTTATATTATCGACTGCGTCATCGACATCGACGAAATGGTCCGGCCCATGGTGGGCGGCGGCAGCCACATCACTGATTTCATGCTCTATTAAGGAGGGGCGGTCAACATGAACGAGAACAAAAGATGGACCCTGGCCGTCCTTGTGGACAACGAGGCCGGCGTGCTTTCCCGGGTGGCCAGACTGTTTTCCGGAAAGGGCTACAACATCGAATCCCTGGCCGTGGGCACCACGGACGACCCCCAGGTCAGCCGCATCACCATCGAGGTCTGTACGGCGGAAGACCAGGTGCGTCTGCTCTCCAACCAGCTGCGCAAGCTGATCTGCGTCCACTCGGTCAAGATCCTGGACGATTCCCACGCCATCCGCCGGGAGCTGCTTCTGATGAAGGTGCTTTGCTCTACCGCCGAGACCCGGAACGAGATCATCCAGATCGGCAATATCTTCAGGGCGTCCATTATCGACGTCAGCAAGTCTTCCATCACCCTGGCCCTGATCGGGGATGAGCAGAAGACCGAGGCCATCCAAAACCTCCTGAGGGAGTTTGGGATCCTCGAACTGGTGCGCACCGGCATGGTCGCGCTGGAACGGGGACAATACACCATCGACGAGCAAACCAAGGAAAAAGGAGAATTCGATTATGGCAAAAATGTATTACGAGAAGGACTGTGACCTTTCCAGGCTGGACGGCAAGAAGATCGCCATTATCGGCTACGGCTCCCAGGGCCATGCCCACGCCCAGAACCTGCGGGATTCCGGCTGCGATGTCATCGTGGGCCTGCGCAGGGGCAACAGCTGGGAGAAGGCCGTCAAGGACGGCTTCACCGTCATGACCGTCGCGGAAGCCGCCAAGGCCGCCGACATCATCATGATGCTGGTCAACGACGAGCGCGCCGCCGAAATCTACCGCGAATCCGTCGCCCCCAACCTGTCCGCCGGCAAGGCCATCGCCTTCGCCCACGGCTTCAACATCCGTTATCAGCAGATTGTCCCCCCCGCCGACGTGGACGTCTTCATGGCCGCTCCCAAGGGTCCCGGCCACACCGTGCGCGGCACCTATGTGGCGGGCAAGGGCGTGCCCTGCCTTGTGGCCGTGGAGCAGGACGCCACCGGCAAGTGCCTGGACATCGCCCTGGCCTACATCGCCGGCATCGGCGGCGCCAGGGCCGGCATCATGGAGACCACCATGCACGACGAGACCGAAACCGACCTGTTCGGCGAGCAGACCGTCCTTTGCGGCGGCGTGGTCGATTTGATGCAGTGCGGCTTCGAGGTGCTGTGCGAGGCCGGGTATGCCCCCGAAAACGCCTACTTCGAGTGCATCCATGAGATGAAGCTGATCGTCGACCTGATCAACAAGGGCGGCATCGCGGCCATGAACTATTCCATTTCCGATACCGCCGAATACGGCGAGTATGTTTCCGGCCCCCGGGTCCTGCCCCACGATCAGGTGAAAGCCAACATGCGGGCCGTGCTCAAGGATATCCAGGACGGCTCCTTCGCCGGCCGCTGGATCGCCGAAAACAAAAACGGCCGCACCTTCTTCAATTCCAAGCGCGCCATGCTGGCCAAGCACCCCATGGAAATCGTCGGGAAGGAACTTCGGGACAACATGCTCTGGAAGGACAGTGCCGACGGGGACAAGGGACTGGACAGCGCGTCCAACTAACGCGCTCGCTGTGGGGGGATTGCGATCCCCTCAATCGCCGGGCGGCTCGTCAGGGAAATGTCCGTTCCCGGCCCCTCAATCGCCGGGTGGCTGTCGAAACCGATATTCGACAAATCCTGACCAGCCGCCCGGCGTCTGGGGGCCGAGACCTGACAACTCCCCCCACGGCCCCGGGGTACGGGTCTTTGGAAAGGGAAAGCCCTTCCCCAAGACCCGTACCCGCCGGGGCGCTCGCCTGGGCCGAGACCCGACAAATCCTCACCCGTCCTGCCGGGACCACTTCAGGGGTCGTTCCGCTTTGGTCCCTCGCCGGGACGGCATCGCAACCGATATGCAGCACGCCGTCAAAGCGGATTGTCATTGGAGGGTTTCCCCCCTCCAATACCTCCCCTCGCCGAAAATAGCGGATGCGTTTCTTCTTTTTGGCCGTGCTGCTCGCGCTGCTGTGTCTTTTAGAGCGACATGCTATTTCGCTGCCGGATCTTTCCTTGCTCCATACGTGCAAGCGTTTCCAACTTTGGCCGGGCAGCTTGGCAAGCGGAAAACTTTGGACAAACCCCGTTAATCCCCGACACCGGCCCGTCTCTGTCTCTCTCTACCGTCCAATGCTCCAATTGCAGCCCGTCCGCTCCCGCTTGGAGAGGCCCTGTCCGTTCCGGCCTGTTTTTCCTTTGCTTTCCTCCGTGCCTTCAGCCCAGCTGCCCGCCCTGCGGGCCGGACGGCTGGGCTGAGCGCACGGGTGCGCTTTCACAACGGTTGTTATGGCTTATGAGTTTTAAAGGAGGACTTCCGTTATGCTTTCCGATAACATCAAGCAGGGCGTGGAACGCGCCCCGAACCGCTCCCTCTTGTATGCGCTTGGCTTTACGGACGAGGAAATCCGCCGCCCGCTGATCGGGGTCGTTTCCTCTTACAACGAGATCGTGCCCGGCCACATGAACATCGACAAGATCGCGGACGCGGTCAAGGCCGGCATCCGGCTGGCCGGCGGGACGCCCGTCACCTTTCCCGCCATCGCGGTTTGTGACGGCATCGCCATGGGGCACATCGGCATGAAGTATTCCCTGGTCACCCGGGATCTGATCGCCGATTCCACCGAGGCCATGGCCATCGCCCACCAGCTGGACGGCCTTGTGATGATCCCCAACTGCGACAAAAACGTGCCGGGCCTGCTGATGGCCGCGGCCCGGGTCAATGTGCCCACCATCTTCGTATCCGGCGGTCCCATGCTGGCCGGCCACCTCAAGGACGGCCGCCGCACCTGCCTGAGCCACATGTTTGAAGCCGTCGGCGCCTACAAGGCCGGCACGCTGGACGAACAGGGCGTCCTGGATTACGAGGAAAACGCCTGTCCCTCCTGCGGCAGCTGCTCTGGCATGTACACCGCCAACTCCATGAACTGCCTGACCGAGGCCATTGGCATGGGGCTCTCCGGCAACGGCACCGTTCCCGCCCCCTATTCCGCCCGGCTTCGGCTGGCCAAGCGGGCCGGCATGCAGGTGATGGAGCTGGTCCGCAAAAACATCCGTCCCCGGGACATCATGACGGCGGCTGCCTTCCACAACGCCGAAACGGTGGACATGGCCCTGGGCTGCTCCACCAACACCATGCTGCACCTGCCCGCCATCGCCCATGAGGCCGGCGTGGAGATCAGCCTGGACATGTCCAACGAGATCTCCGCCCGCACCCCGAACCTGTGCCACCTCGCCCCCGCGGGGGACACCTTTATGGAAGATCTGGACCGGGCCGGCGGCGTTTACGCCGTCATGAAGGAGCTGGCCGACGCCGGACTCCTGGACACCTCGGTCATGACCTGCACGGGGAAGACCCTGGGCGAAAACATCGCCGACGCCCGTAACCTGGATGAAACGGTCATCCGCCCCATCGACAGGCCTTATTCCCCCACCGGCGGCATCGCTGTGCTCAAGGGAAACCTGGCCCCTGACGGATGCGTGGTCAAGCAAAGCGCCGTCGCGCCGGAAATGATGCGCCACACCGGCCCCGCCCGGGTCTTTGACAGCGAGGACGAGGCGATCCGCGCCATCTATGACCGGCAGATCCGTTCCGGCGACGTGGTGGTCATCCGTTACGAGGGCCCCAAGGGCGGCCCCGGCATGCGGGAGATGCTCAACCCCACCAGCGCCATCTGCGGCATGGGGCTGGGGGAAAGCGTCGCCCTGATCACCGACGGGCGCTTTTCCGGCGCCACCCGCGGCGCTTCCATCGGCCATGTCAGCCCGGAAGCGGCCGCCGGCGGCCCCATCGCCCTTGTGCAGGAGGGGGACATCATCTCCATCGACATTCCCGCCTGCTCGATCCATCTGCAGGTGGATGAAAAGGAGCTTGCCCGGCGCAGGGCCGCCTGGGTCTGCCCGGAGCCCAAGGTCAAAACCGGCTACCTGGCCCGCTACGCCAAACTGGTCTCCAGCGCGGACAAGGGGGCCATCCTGGAATAATCCTTTGACGGGACACCCATACCATCCGTAACGGAGGTCTCTATGCACCGGATCGCATCACGCCTGTTATTATACGCTTCCCCCCGGGAAGACAGCATCGTGAATACGCTTTCCCGCCTGTCGGAGCAGGTGCCTGCAAAGCCTTCCTCCTGGCAGCGCCCCTCCTACGACTGGGTCCTCGCCTATCGGCTGCAGGCCCGGCGGATCCTGGCCTTCGACCAGGCCTACCGGGTCTCCGGCAACCTCTGGCAGGCCTATCTGACCTTCCTCCTGGTGACCGATGACAATCCCTTCACCCGGGCCTGCGCGGAGGGACTGAGGGATTCTGCCCTGCGGGAGATCGCGCTGAAGGAAGCCCCGGCCTGGATGGACCTGTTCCATTTCGATTTTTCCCCCCTGGATACCTGGGCCGGCGCGCCGTTCTTTGCCTCCCTGCGGGATGACTGGGACAACGACGGCAGAAGCGAGGGCAACGAGGCCGGGGAAAAGCTGGTCTTTCTTCGGGAAAGGCTCAATTCCGCCGGGGATTCGGGCACCTTCATGGCGCTCCTTGCGGAATTCATCGAAAACAACGGCTGCGGCCTTTCCTCCATCCACAGCGCCTTCCGCCTCGCCCCCGGCCCGGATTTCCGCCTGGAACCCGCCGAACGCTCCCCGGAGATCACCCTGGATACCCTCATCGGCTATGAAAAGCAAAAGGCCCAGATGACCGACAACGTGACCGCGTTCCTCCGGGGGCTTCCCTGCAATCACATGCTGCTCTACGGGGACGCGGGCACCGGAAAATCCACCAGCGTCAAGGCCCTTTTGAACCTGTACGTCCGGGACGGCCTGCGTCTGGTGGAGGTCCGCAAGCAGCAGCTGGACCGTCTGGAGCAGGTCCTCCGGGCCTGCCGCCAGCGCACCAACCGGTACCTGATCTATATTGACGACCTTTCCTTTGAGGAGAACGAGACCGGCTACAAGCACCTCAAGGCGGTCATCGAGGGCGGCATCAGCGACCTGCCCCGCAACGTCATGCTGGTGGCCACCTCCAACAGGCGCCACCTGGTCCGGGAGGACTGGCGGGACCGGTCCGACATGGAGCACGTCGGGGACGTGCACCGCTCCGATACCCTGGAGGAGAAACTGTCCCTGGCCTCGCGCTTTGGCTGCGCCGTCAGCTTCAGTATCCCCAGTGTCAAGGAATATCACCGCATCGTCGCGGCCCTCTACAGCCGCGCGGGGGGCTCCGCCCTGTCCGAGGAGGCGCTTTTCCGCCAGGCGGACGCCTGGGAGATCCGCCACGGCGGGGCCAACGGCCGGGCCGCCAGGCAGTTCGTACGCACCCTCATCGCCCGGGAACAGGCGCGCCCAGACGGGAAAATCAACAGCAACGCCTGATGAAAGGCCGATCGTTCCATCAAAAGCAGGAGGCTGCTGCAGAATCGCAAGGATCTGCAGCAGCCTCCTTTTTACAGCCCTTTTCCGTCAAGTCCGGACAGCTTGTTCCTCCCTGACTGCCAATTCGCAGGTGCGCGCGATCGCGCAGACCTTTTTGATCGTCCGGATGGTGTAGAGGATCCCCAGGATGAGCATCGCCAGGATCTGGCCCCCGCTGACGGCCTGGGCGATAACCGATTCCTTGTCCATGAGCCAAAGGACCAGATCCAGCCCGCTGTCCCAGCACCCGTGGAAGAGAAACGGCACAGCCACTGCCATCAGCATTTCCCGGCGCATCCCCGGCCGGTCATTCCGGGCCTTCGCCCCTTCATATTCATACCAGTGGCCTCCCTGGTTGAACTGCCAGGTGATGTGCATCGGGATCGCCAGCCCGATAAGGACCGCCGCGGGATTGCCCAGCACTGCTTTTTCGACCACGCCATAGACCAGGCCGATCAGCCCCGCGATCATGATGTGATCGATCTTCCTCCACAGCTTCAGGGAACGCCTGGCCAGCAGGAAGCCGGTGAACTTGAAGAATTCCTCCAGCAGCGCCGCACGGAAAAAATCGGAAAGGATCTCCCGTTTGAGGCCGGACAGTCCGGCGCGGTCTGCGATCATGTCCCACAGGATCTCCGTGGCGATGATCAGAAGGCTCGTATAGCAAAAGCCGTAGACAACGGCCGTCCGCCAATAGTCTTTCCTTGTCAAGACGCGGTTTTTGCCCTGCGCGCGGATCCCCGGCAAATACCAGCACAGCGAAAGGACGACCGCCAGGGCCATGCCGATCAAACCCGTCATATCGATCCCCCTGCTTTAAAAACCCCTGTTTCTCCCGATCCTCTGTCAGCGGTTTCTTTTCCCCGGACAGGCGATCCCTGCCTTCCGCCCCGGCAGCCCCGGGGTCCATTCCAACCCTTTTAAGGCGCGCACGGGCATGGGGGACGGACGGGGATCAGGTGGCGCTTTGAGCCGCCCCCTCTTCCTCCTCGGCCCTTGAAAGCCCCTTGAGGCTGAACCGGGCCCGGTATTCTTCGTAGTACTTCTCGAAATCGCCGCTGCGCTTCTCCCGCACCTCGCCCAGGTACTCGTGGGTATCAAAAACGCCGCTGTGCAGTTCGATCAGCGCCACAGCCACATTGGAGCAGTGATCGCTGACCCGTTCGAAATTGGTCAGCAGGTCGTTGATGACAAAGCCGTTGGCGATGGTGCATACGCCCCGCTGGAGCCGCTCCACATGCCGCAATTTGATTTCGTCCCCCAATTGGTCGATGGTCTCCTCCAGGGGCTCCACGCGGGAAGCCAGTTCCAGGCTTCCGTTCAGGAACGCCTCTACCGCCAGGTGCATGATCTCCCGCACGGCCCCGGTGATAACCCCCAGTTCGGCCTGGGCTTCCTTGGAAAAGACCGCCTGCTTTTCGGCCTTTTCCCTGGCGCTCTCGGCGATGTTCAGGGCATGGTCCGTCATCCGCTCCAGGTCGGAGAGGGTGTGCAGGTACACGCTTACCTCCCGGCTCTGCCGCTCCGTCAACTCCTTCCCCGTCAGCTTCACCAGATAGCTTCCCAGGGCATCCTCGTACCGGTCGCCCCGGTCCTCCAGCTTCTTGACCCGCTCAAACCCCTTTTCGCTGTACACGGTCAGCAGGTCTGCGGCGATCCCCACGGCCTTTTCGGCCTCCCGGGCCATGCTGTCGATGGTTTCACGGCTCTGGGCGATGGCCAGCACCGGGTGGGCCACAAAGCGTTCCTCGAGCCTGGGTTCAAAGCTTTCCTCTTCTTCCGTGGCGGCCTTCCGGTCGCGGATCATGTACCTGGCCAGGGCCTCCAGGACATCCATGAACGGGGCCAGAAGGAGCACCATGAACAGACGCAGCACCGTGTTGACCCCCGCGATGGAGAAAGGATCCATCACCTGGTCCATAAAGGGGAAGCGCAAAATCGATTCCAGGATGTAAAAGAGGCTTGCGCAGACCATGACGCCCATGGTCGAGGCCACCAGGTAGCTGACGGCCGTCCGCTTCCCGTCGGTGTTGGCCCCAAGGGCGGTCAGAAGCACCGGTACGGAGGCGCCGATGGCAATGCCCATCAAAAGCGGCAGCGCCGCGCTGAAGGACATCATGCCCGTCACGCTCAGGGCCTGCAGGATGCCCACGGCCGCCGAGGCGCTCTGCAGCACGGCCGCGAAGGCCGCGCCGAACAGGATGCCCATCAGGGGATTGGTAAAGGCAGTCAGCAGATCCGTGAACCAGTCCTGCTTCCCAAGGTCGCTCACCGCGCCGCTCATGGTGCTCATGCCGAACATCAGCACGGCAAAGCCCATCATGATATCACTGATGTGATGAGACGACTGTTTTTTGCTGGCCATCCGCAGCACGATGCCGGAAATGGCGATGATGCCCGTAAGCGTCGTGGTGGAGATCAGGCTGCTGAGCCCCTCCGTTCCCTCGATATAGCTCAGGCAGATGACCCAGCCGGTGATGCTGGTGCCCAGGATCGCCCCCAGGATCACCGAAATGGCCTGCCGAAGCTTCATCATGCCGGAGTTGACAAAGCCCACCACCATGACCGACGTGGCGGAGGAGGACTGGATGACCGCCGTGACCCCCGCCCCCAGCAGCATCCCCTTGAGAGGCGTGCCGCTCAGGCGGAACAGCACCGGTTCCAGTTTGCTGCCGGAAACCCTTTTCAGGCCGTCCCCCATCAGGGACATGCCAAACAGAAACATGGCGACACCGCTCAAAAGCGATATGATCTGCGATACACCCATAGGACCTGTCCTTCCCGCCTCCCTCCGGAGGCCTGACGCTTCAGACGCCCGGCCGCAGGGCCGGACCGGTTTTATTGTACCGCGCGCCTGTTAAATCCAGGAACGTGTTTTCGTTAAATCCATGTTAAATCCGTCCCCGATCCCTGTTCAAAGTCCCTTGAATTGTGCTAAGATGAAGGGGGTCCCGGGGAAGGCCTGCGCCTTGCCCGTTTCCGTCACGAAAGGAGGGCTTTCCCTGATCTATCTTCTGGAGGACGATGCCAGCATCCGAAAGCTGGTGGTCTACGCCCTGGAAAGCCAGGGCTTTGAAGCACAGGGATTCGAGCGTCCCTCCGCCTTCTTCTCGGCCCTGTCCCAACGCCTTCCGAGACTTGTGATCCTGGACGTGATGCTGCCCGAGCAGGACGGCCTGAGCGTCCTCACCACCCTGCGGCAGAAAAGCGCCACCGCCGCCCTGCCGGTCATCCTGCTGACGGCCAGGAACACCGAGTATGACCGGGTCCAGGGGCTGGACCTGGGGGCGGACGATTTTATTTCCAAGCCCTTTGGCATCATGGAGCTTCTTGCCCGGGTCCGGGCCCTGCTCCGCCGGGCGGAATCCGGCGGCACCGCCCCGGAATACCGTGCGGGCGCCCTCCGGGTCTTTCCGGACCGGCACGAGGTGACCGTAGAGGGGATGAACGTCTCCCTGACCCACAAGGAATACCTGCTTTTGTGCCTCCTGATGGAAAACCGGGGGCGGGTCCTCCCCCGGGAGATCCTTCTGGAGCGGGTCTGGGGCCTGGAGGCCGACCGGGAAAACCGTACCCTGGACGTACACATCCGCACCCTCCGTTCCAAGCTCGGCGCCGAAGGGGCGCGCATTCAGACCGTCCGCGGCGTGGGCTACCGGCTTTCCGACCTGGAGGTCCTCTCCGCTCCCCTTTCCCCGGACGGCGTCCTTGACCCGCCTGTCTGAGGCGTTCCCTTTTCCCGGTCCTATCCGGACCATTTCGACCAAATCCGGCGGAGCCGGTCCTTTTTCCCATGACCAAGACCATTTTCCGGAGCATTTTTCTTGTAGGCATGTCCGTCCTGCTCCTGTGCGCGGTCCTGTTTTTCAGCCTGCAGCTGATCCAGGTCAACGAAGAGACCCAGGACGCCCTCCATCGGGAAGCCCTGTATGTCCGAAAGGGCATCCTCAGCGGCGGGGATGTCTTCCTCTCCTCCCTCCGGGAGGACAGCCCCTCCCGCATCACCCGGTTCCTTCCGGACGGAAAGATCCTCTATGACAGCGCTTCCTCCCTTTCCGTCCTGCCGGAGGAGACCCTGGGCCGCCTCCTGAAGGATGCAAAGGAAAAGAGCGGGGACGGAGAGGGCGTGCTCTTTGGCGGGGAGGAAGGCTCCAGCGTGTATTATGTCACCGCCCTGGAGGACGGCAGCCACCTGTGTCTCAGCCGTTCCCTGAGCGCCGTCACCTACGCCCTGATCGCCGTCAGCCCCGTGCTGTGGGTCATCGTCCTGGTGCTGATGATCTCCGGCGTGCTCTCCTTCCGGGCGGCCAGAACCATCGTCCAGCCCATCAACGACCTGGATCTGGACCATCCGAATCCGGACATCTATCCGGAATTGACCCCGCTGATCACCCGCCTGCAGGAGCAAAAGCTCGCCATCCAGGAGGAGGTGGCCCAACGGGAGGACATGCGCAGGGAATTCTCCGCCAACGTCTCCCACGAGCTCAAGACCCCCCTGACCTCCATTTCCGGCTTCGCCGAGCTCATTGCCCAGGGCGTGGTCACCGGGGAAAAGGCGCAGGAATTTTCCCGGGACATCCTCAAGGAGTCCGAACGGCTCCAGAACCTGATCGACGACATCATCCGCATTTCCCGCCTGGACGAGGAAGCCATCGGACCGGAGCGGGAGCCCGTGGATCTGTACGCCCTTTCGGAATCGGTCCTCGCAAGCCTGCGTCCCGTAGCGGAAAAGCAGCACGTCTCCCTCCATCTTCAGGGGGAAAGCGCCGTGGTTCCCGGCGTTTCCCAGGTCCTGAACGAAATGGTGTACAACCTGTGCGACAACGCCATCAAATACAACCTGCCCGGGGGCAGCGTCACGGTGACGGTGAAGGCCGCCGGCCCCACCCTGACGGTTTCGGATACCGGCATCGGCATTCCCGAGCAGCATCAGAAACGCGTCTTCGAACGTTTCTACCGGGTGGACAAAAGCCATTCCCGGGAGCTGGGCGGCACGGGGCTCGGCCTGTCCATCGTCAAGCACGGCGCGCTGTTTCATAACGCCCGTGTTGAATTGAAAAGCAAGGTGGACCAGGGCACCGAGATCACCCTGGATTTCTCCGCCGCTCCCCAAACGGAAAACAAAGGGGCCTGAAGCCCCGAAAGGACAGACAGCCATGACGGACCTTTCCTCCCCCTGCCTCCCCCTGGAGCGGATCCGCGCGCGCCTGGACGCGCTGATGGAAAAGAAGGATTATCCGGGGGCCGAACGGCTTCTGGATTACTGGCTGGAGGAAGCCGGGCGGTCCGGGGACAAGCGCGGGGAGATGAGCCTCCGGGGCGAAAAGATCGGCTTTCTGCGCAAAACCGGCGCAAAGGAGCAGGCCCTCCGGGAGGTAGACCTGGCCCTCTCTCTTTTGGAGGAGACGGGCATGGACGGCACCCTGACAGGGGGCACCCTCCGCATCAACGCCGCCACAGCCCTGAACGCCTTTGGGGAAAACGAACGCGCCCTGGCGCTGTTTGAAAAAGCCAACGCGGATCTTCTTGCGGGCGCCGCCCCGCCGCCCGCTCTCCTTGGCGGGCTGTACAACAACATGGGCCTGTGCTGCGCCGCCCTCGGGCGGAATACAGAGGCCCTGGGCTGCTTTGACCGGGCCATGGAGCAGATGGGCAAATGTGAAAACGGCGCGCTGGAGCAGGCGGTCACCTGCCTGAACCGGGCCGATGTCCTTGAAAAGGAGCTGGGTCCGGAGGAGGCCGAACCTCTGCTGACCCCCCTGCTGGAGGAGGCCGGGGCCCTGCTGGACCGTCCCGGCCTTCCAAGGGACGCTTACTATGCCTTTGTATGCGAAAAATGCGCCCCCGTGTTCGATTATTACGGGTTTTTCCGGACCGCCCAGGCGCTCCGGGCCCGGGCGGAGGCTATCCATGAACGGGCTTGAGATGTCCCTTGGATATTTTGAGGAATACGGTCTGCCCATGCTCAGGGAGCGCTTCCCGGACCTGCTGCCCCGCCTGGCGGCCGGGCTGTGCGGCAGCGGGTCGGAATGCTTTGGGTACGACGACGACGTCTCCACAGACCATGATTTTGAGCCGGGGTTCTGTCTGTTCCTCCCCGGAGAGGACGCGGTCAGCCGCAGGGAGGCTTTCCTTCTGGAGCGGGCCTATGCCGCCCTGCCCAGGGAATACGCCGGCTTCCGCAGGGGCCTGGTGGCCCCCGTGGGGGGACCCCGCCGGGGCGTGATGCGCACGGCGGATTTCTTTGTTCACCGGACCGGCACGCCGGACGGCGTGCTGACACCGCTTCAGTGGCTTGCCCTGCCGGACGATGCCCTGGCGGAGGCCGTCAACGGACGGATCTTCATGGATCCCTTCGGCGAGGTGACCCGCATCCGGGAGCGCCTTCGCCGCCCGCCGGAGGACGTCCGAAGGAAAAAGCTGGCCGGGCAGCTCCTCCTGATGGCCCAGTCCGGCCCCTACAATTATGAGCGCTGCCTGCTTCACGGGGAAACCGGCGCCGCGCAATTGGCTGCCGGCGAATTCGTCCGGGCCGCCATGGCGGCGTCTTTCCTGCTCAACGGCGTCTATCAGCCTTATTACAAATGGGCCTTCCGGGCCCTGCGCGGCCTTGGGAAGCTCTCCCTGCTGGCCGAGCTTTTCGAATTCCTTTTGACCAGCGACAACGCCGAACCCCTGCGGACGGAAAAACGCAAGGTGATGGAGAGCATCTCCTCGGACATTCTCCGGGAGGTCCGTTTCCAGGGGCTTTCGCCCTCCCCTTCCGGGGATCTGGAGGTCCAGGCCTACCAGGTCCAGGAAGGCATCCGGGACGGGGAGATACGCGCGCTTCACATCCTTGCCGCGGTCTGACCCTTCCCGTTCCAGAAAGGAGCTTCGTCCCTCATGCAGATCCACGGTCTTCAGAAACTGACCCTTCTGGACTTCCCGGGCCATGTCGCCTGCACGGTCTTCCTGGGGGGATGCGACCTGAGGTGTCCCTTCTGCCACAATTACGAATTGGCTGTCGGCGCTGCTCCCGCGGTCATGGAGGAGGACGCCTTCCTCGCTTTCCTTGAAAAGCGGCGCGGCCTGCTGGAGGGGGTGGCCGTCACCGGCGGGGAACCCTGTCTGCGCCCGGATCTGTCCCGGTTTCTCCGCCGCGTGCGTTCCCTGGGCTATCCGGTCAAGCTGGACACCAACGGCACCCATCCGGACATGCTCGGCGCCCTGCTGGAGGAGGGGCTTGTGGACTATGTGGCCATGGACATCAAAAACAGCCCCGAAAAGTACGCCCTCACCGCGGGCGTTGCCCAATTGGACCTCTCCGGCATCCGTAAGAGCGTCCGCCTCCTTCTTGAAGGGGGCGTCCCTTACGAGTTCCGCACCACCCTGGTGGACGAATTCCACCAGGTGGAGGATCTCAAACGCATCGGGGAATGGATCCGGGGGGCGGAAAGGTATTTCCTTCAGTCCTTCGCCGACCGGGATTCGGTGCCCTTTTCGGGCCTTCACGCCCCCTCCCGGGAAAAGCTCGACGCCTGCCTTCAGGCCGTCAGTCCCTATGTGCCCGGCGCGGCCCTGCGCGGGGCGGACTGACGGATCTTTCCCCGCATGGAAAAAACGGTCGGAACGCACACAATATCTTGAATTCTTCCACTTTGATTCTTAAATTTCACACTATATATTGACATCCCCTCCTGCGTGTGGTAGTGTTATATCCGCTCGGGTTCTTCCAGGGACCGAATAAGAGAGGATTCATACCTCACTCCGGGAAAGGGGATTTCTTTATATGTATCAGGTTATGAAGCGGGACGGCAAAATCGTCGAGTTTTCCATCGGAAAGATCACCGGCGCCATCACCAAGGCCTTTGACGCCTGCGGGAAACAGTATCATCCCAGCGTCATCGAGCTGCTGGCGCTGCATGTGACCAGCGATTTTGAGAGCAAGATCCACAACGGGCGGGTCAGCGTCGAGGACATCCAGGACAGCGTGGAAAAAGTGCTCAGCGAAAGCGGCTACGCCGACGTGGCCAAGGCCTACATTCTTTACCGCAAACAGCGGGAAAAGGTTCGCAACATCAATTCCACCCTGCTCAATTACAAGGACCTGGTGGACAACTACCTTCAGATCAACAACTGGCGGGTCAAGGAAAACTCCACTGTCACCTATTCCGTGGGAGGCCTGATCCTGTCCAACTCCGGCGCCATCACCGCCAATTACTGGCTCAGCGAGGTCTATGACGATGAGATCGCCGAGGCCCACCGCAGCGCCGCCATCCACCTTCATGACCTGTCCATGCTCACCGGCTACTGCGCCGGCTGGAGCCTCAAGCAGCTGATCCAGGAAGGCCTCGGGGGCGTCCCGGGGAAGATCACCTCCTCCCCGGCCAACCACCTGTCCACCCTGTGCAACCAGATGGTCAATTTCCTGGGCATCATGCAGAACGAATGGGCGGGCGCCCAGGCCTTTTCCTCCTTTGACACCTACCTTGCCCCCTTCGTGAAGGTGGACAGCCTTTCCCAGAAGGAAGTCAAGCAGTGCGTGCAGTCCTTCATCTACGGCGTCAACACCCCCAGCCGCTGGGGCACCCAGGCGCCCTTCAGCAACGTCACCCTGGACTGGGTGGTGCCCAACGATCTTAAAAACCTGCCCGCCATCGTCGGCGGCAGGGAGATGGATTTCACCTACGGGGACTGCCAGAAGGAAATGGACATGGTCAACAAGGCCTTCATCGAAATCATGATCGAAGGCGACGCCAACGGCCGCGGCTTCCAGTACCCCATTCCCACCTATTCCATCACCCGGGATTTTGACTGGAGCGAAACCGAGAACAACCGCCTCCTGTTTGAAATGACCGCCAAATACGGCACCCCGTATTTCTCCAACTACATCAATTCCGACATGGAGCCCAGCGACGTGCGCTCCATGTGCTGCCGGCTGCGCCTGGACCTGAGGGAACTGCGCAAGAAAAGCGGCGGGTTCTTCGGCTCCGGCGAATCCACCGGCTCCATCGGCGTCGTCACCATCAACATGCCCCGCATCGCCTACCTGTCCAAGGATGAGGCGGATTTCTACAAGCGCCTCAATTCCCTGATGGACATCGCTGCCCGCAGCCTCAAGACCAAGCGCACCGTCATCACCCGCCTGCTGGAAATGGGCCTGTACCCCTACACCAAGCGGTATCTTGGCAATTTCAACAACCACTTCTCCACCATCGGCCTGCTTGGCATGAACGAGGCCTGCCTGAACGCCAAATGGCTCCGCAAGGACCTGACCGCGCCGGAGGCCCAGCAGTTCACCAAGGAAGTCCTCAATCACATGCGCGAGCGCCTGTCCGATTACCAGGAGCAGTACGGCGACCTGTACAACCTGGAAGCCACCCCGGCGGAATCCACCACCTACCGCTTCGCCAAGCACGACAAGGCCCAGTATCCGGACATCATCACCGCCAACATGAACGGCACCCCCTACTACACCAATTCCTCCCACCTGCCCGTGGGCTATACCGAGGATGTGTTCTCCGCCCTGGACATCCAGGACGACCTGCAGACCCTCTACACCTCCGGCACCGTGTTCCACGCCTTCCTGGGGGAGAAGCTGCCCGACTGGAAGGCGGCCGCGAACCTGGTGCGCAAGATCGCCGAAAATTACAAGCTGCCCTATTACACCATCAGCCCCATCTACTCCGTCTGCCGGGACCACGGCTACATCACCGGTGAAAAATACACCTGCCCCATCTGCGGCCGGAAGACCGAGGTCTACAGCCGCATCACCGGATACTACCGGCCGGTGCAGAACTGGAACGACGGCAAGGTGCAGGAATTCAAGGACCGCAAGGTCTACGACATCGGCCATTCCGTCCTGACCCATACCGGGCCCCGGCCCAGCCTGCAGGACGCCGCCCTGGAGGCCGCGCAGGAACGCGGCTGCTGCACCCCCGCGGCGCCCCTGATGAAGCCGGAGACCCTCGAGGCCCCCGTCCGGACCGCGCCTCCCGCCCCCGCCGCGGAGCAGAAGGGCGCCAGTGTCCTGCTCTTCAAGACGCCCACCTGCCCCAACTGCAAGGCCGCGATGGCCCTCCTGGACCGGGCCGGGGTCGCCTACCAGGCCCTGAACGCCAACGAGGAACCCTCCCTGGTGGAGCGCTACGGCGTCCGGCAGGCCCCCACCCTGGTGCTGCTTGGCAAGGAAGGATTTGAAAAATACCGCGGCGTGTCCGACATCAAGGGCTGGCTGATGAGCCGTCAGTGATTTCCCCGCGCCTTCCTGATTCCACAGGACCTTCCTGTGGAATTTTCCATCCCATCCGGAAAGGAAAACGACATCCATGGTTGACATCGTCATTGTGGGCGGCGGGCCTGCGGGCATGACCGCCGCGCTCTACGCCCGGCGGAACGGCAAAAGCGCCCTCGTGATCGAAAAGAACGGCTTCGGGGGGCAGATTACCCACTCGCCCCGGGTGGAAAACTATCCCGGCATCCCCCAGATGAGCGGCAACGAATTCGCCGAGAAGCTCCTGGACCAGATCCTGGCCCAGGGCGCCCAAATCGAAATGGAAACCGTCACCGGCGTTGAGGACCGGGGAGAAAGCAAGACCGTGCATACCCTGGAGGGCGGCCGGTACGACTGCCGCGCCGTCATCCTGGCCTGCGGCGTCAGGCATCGGACGCTGGGCCTGGAAGGCGAGGAAGCCCTCATCGGCGAGGGCATTTCCTTCTGTGCCGTATGCGACGGGGACTTTTACGCAGGCCGGGAGGTCTGCGTGGCCGGAGGCGGCAACTCCGCCTTGCAGGAGGCCCTGCTGCTGAGCGAAAAATGCAGCCAGGTCACCGTCGTGCAGGATCTGCCCGTCCTCACCGGAGAAGCGGCCCTGCAGGAAGCCCTGCGCAGGCGGTCCAACGTCCGCTGCCTGACCGGGATGCGTTTTCTGCGCCTCCTGACGGAGGACGGCGCCCTCTGCGGTGTGGAGGTCCAAAGCCGCGCCTCCGGCGAAACGCAGACGCTGCCCTGCGCGGGGCTGTTCGAGGCCGTTGGCCTTCTGCCGGAAAACGGGGCCTTCGCCTCCCTGGCTTCTTTGGACCCCCAGGGGTATTTTGACAGCGACGAAAGCTGTCTTACCGGGACCCCCGGCGTCTTCGTCGCCGGCGACTGCCGCCGCAAGGCCGTCCGGCAGCTGACCACCGCCGCCGCGGACGGCTCCTCTGCCGCCCTGGCCGCCATCCGGTACCTGGACCGGCTCTGACCCGTTCCGTCCTTTTCCGGCGGGCTTTCCTGCTTCCGGTTTTTTCAGGAGGTGCCTATGTTTCTCTGGTTTGGAATCGATGTGGATCAGCAGCTTGCGGACCTGAAGCGCCTTTGCGAGAAGGCCGAAAAGCAGGCCGGCTTCCGGGTGCAGGGCTATAGCCTGCCCATGCACATTTCCCTGAAGATCCCCTTCCAGGTCCCGGATGAGGAGGCCGCGCCCATTCTGGAGGCCTGCGCCGCCTATCTTGCCTCCCTCAGGCCTTTTCCCATCACCGTGAAGGCCCTTGAAAACCGCCACAGCATCGTCTGGCTGCGGATTCTGGAAAGTCCTGCGCTCTGCGCCGCCCAGGACGGGCTGCTGGCCCTTTTGCAGTCCCGCTTTCAGATTGCTCCCCATGCCTACGACACCGACCGCGCCTACCATGTGACCCTGTTCATGGACGAGGACCCCGCGAAGAACGACCTGGCCTGCTCCCTGCTCGGGAACGCTGCCTTCCCCGATACCCTCTTTGTCCGAAGGATCGGCATCGGTGAGTCCCCCACGGGCGAGCTTGGCACCTATCATCCGGTCCGCTTTCTTATGCTCGATCCTCCGGAAGGAGAGCCGTCCTGATCCGTCCAAGGGTCCTCCATCGCCTTGCGGCCGCCGCGGCCCGACAAAAAAACGGACCTTCCGGTCCGTTTTTTTTGTCTTATTTCCGCCCTTGCCGGTGCTTTTCGCACTGTTCAAGGAAGTACCTGAGCACCTTTTCCCCGTCCACCGTGTCCTGCCTGCGGAAGGCGAAGCTCATTCTTTCCGGATGCCACTGCACGCTCCAGATGGGCAGCGAGGCATGATGCATCGCCTCCACCACCCCCTCCTCCGCGTAAAGATCCATTACCATTCCGTCTCCCGGCACGTCCACCGCCTGGTGGTGGGAGCTGTTGACGCTGAAGACGTGTCCGTACAGCCCTTCGATCCAGCTGCCAGGCACCGCCGTGACCGCGTGGACCTGGTCTTCGGTGGAATTCTCCTCCCGGGGATGGCGGATCAACGTTTCAAGGTGCTGGATCAGCGTGCCGCCAAAGAGCACGTTCAGCAGCTGGTGTCCCCGGCAGATACCAAACGCCGGCACCCCGGCCCGGATAAAGCGGTCCGCCGCCGTCAGCTGCAGCGTGTCCAGCGCCTCGTCGATCCCCTTGGAGCCCCGGTTCTCCTGATGATACCGTTCGGGGGCCAGGTCCCCGCCTCCGGGGAGCAGCAGGCCGTCGAACCCGGACGGATCGGTGTCCGCGGCGACGACCACGCCTTCCGCGCCCAGGGCCCGCAGCGCTTCAAAATAATTGGTGTAGGGTTTTTCCGGCGGGATCGGCACCCCGATCCGAAGCGTCTTCCGTTGTTTTTCGCTCATGTTGTCCCCCTGTATCCTTTCGCGGCGTACCCAAGGCCGCCGCGTTTTCCCGCATCATCTTACCACTTTGGGGCTTCCTCCGCAATCGCCTCTCCCGGCGCCGCGCATGGTTTTTTTCTGCTTTTTGCATTGATCAAAACGCTTCCCTGGAGTAGCATAGGAAGAAAAAAGCCCCATTCGGAGGGATCCCATGAGCGATCTGTTTTACGGCCGCGCCTCGAAGGCGGACCGTCAGGAAATCCTGGATTTCGCGAACCTCGTGTTCTCCCAGGCGGACAGCCCCCACGATTTCAGGGCGCTCCTGCCCAAGACCTACGCGGAAGGCGTCCCGGGCATCGAGGACTGGCATTACGTCGCCAAGTCCGGGGGACGGATCGTGGGGCTCGTCGCCTGCCGGCCCACCCCCATGGTCTTTGGGGACCGGACCCTGGACTGCGGCTTTGTCGGCACGGTGTCCGTGCACCCCTATCACCGCGGGCAGGGACACATGAAGGCCCTGATGGCCCTCATGCTCCTGGAGGAAAGCAAAAAAGGCCGGGATCTTCTGCTGCTGGGCGGCCAAAGACAGCGCTACAATTACTTTGGCTTTGAACAGGGCGGCCTCCGCGTCCGGATGCGCGTGACCGCGCGGAACCTCAAGCACACCCTCCGCAGCCCGGACCTCTCCCGGGTGCGCTTTCAGGCCGTGACCGCGTCGGACGATGCCCTGCTTGGCAGGCTGAAGGCCCTCGCCGATAGTCAGGTCATCCACGGCGTACGGGAACAGGCGGCCTTCCTTGACATCATGCATTCCTGGGCCAGCCCCTTTGATGCCGTCTGGGTGGACGGGGAACTGGAGGGGTACGTCATGGGCCGCGTTTTGGAAGCCGTGCTGCGGCACGAGGCGCTCCTGCCCCTGGTGCTGCAGGCGCTTTTCGCAAGGGACGGGAGCCGGGAGGCCGTCTTTTCCCTCAGCCCGCTGCATACCGGGCGCATCGCCGTCCTCTCCCCCATCGCGGAGGAGGTTTCCGTCACCGACTGCGGGATGCTGCGGGTGCTCAGCTGGCCCCGGGTCCTTGAGGCCTTCCTTGCCCTGCGCGCCCGCCTCGCCCCCCTGGAGGACGGGCGGAAGACCTTTCTTCCCGCCGGAGGCACGGCCTTTACCGTCACGGTGCGTGGCGGCGTCCCCTCCGTCACGCCGGGCGGGGAAAAGGCCGATTTCGCCCTGTCTACCCTGGAGATGCAAAGGCTCTTTTTCGGGATAAAGAACCTCCTGCTGCCAAATTCCCTTCCCGCGTCCTGGTCCCCCCTGCCCTTCTGGATCTCGGAGGCGGACACCTTCTGACCCGGCTGTTTTTCCTAAGTACGCATTGAAAAAGCCCTTGTTCTGGTATAAAATAGAAACAAGTACAGGGGGCTCCCGGCCCCCGGAAGGGATCGATATACATGAGCGTCAAAGGCAATTTTACCCTGCCCGGCGAGACCGGCTGTGAAAAACTGGCCCTGGAACTTTGCGAGCGCTGGGGCGCCGACGTCATCCGCGACAGCGACGGCACCCGTCTGAGCCCAGAGCTGCTCAAAGCCGGCTATCGGGTCTATTCCACCCTCTGCCCCATCCGGGAGCACAACCCCTTCCTGAAGGCGCATCCCGAGTGCCGCCAGCAGGTCTTCCTGAGCTCCTTCCCGGTAACCGCCCAGGGGGAAAGCACCGTTCTGTCCCCGCTGGAGGGCTTCTTTACCGAACAGTTTGAAATGAACGTCACCCCGGAGGCCCTCCGGTACATGCAGGTCTGGGACCGCACCGGAAACCGCCTGCTGGAAAGGGACGAATGGACCTGGGCGGACGGAAAGGTCACTTGCGCCTCCCTCCCCGGCAGGGAATACACCGTTTCCTTCCTGGCCTGGCGGATCTGGGAAGAGATCTCCATGTACAACCACGTGACCAACCACTGGGACAAGGAGCACCTTCTGGTGCTGGACCCCTATTCCGCCCCGGCCAGAAACTATCTGCTCTCCTGGATGAAGCAGTGGCTGGAGGACCATCCGGACACCAACGTGGTCCGGTTTACCAGCCTGTTTTACAATTTCGCCTGGATCTGGGGCGCGGACGAAAGGAACCGCAGCCTGTTCACCGACTGGGCCAGCTACGATTTCACCGTATCGCCTGAAGCTCTGGCGGATTTTGAGAAGGAATACGGCTACGCCCTGACGGCCGAGGACTTCGTCCGCAAGGGCAAATACAACGCCACCCACGTGCCTCCCACGCCCCGCAAAAAGGACTGGATGGCCTTCGTCGGCCGCTTCGTGCGCGGCCTGGCCCGGGAACTGACCGACCTGACCCATCAGTACGGCAAGGACGCCTATGTCTTTTATGACGATTCCTGGGTGGGGCTGGAGCCCTGGAACGGTCACTTTGAGGAGATGGGCTTTGACGGCCTGATCAAATGCGTTTTCTCCGGCTTTGAGGTCCGCCTTTGCGGCGGGGTCCCCGCCCGGGTGCATGAGATCCGCTTCCACCCCTATCTGTTCCCGGTGGGGCTGGGCGGCGCCCCTACCTTCTCCCCCGGCGGCCATCCGGGGAAGGACGCCCTGGATTACTGGATCCACGTGCGCAGGGCCATGCTCCGGCAGAAAATCGACCGCACCGGCCTGGGCGGCTATCTGCACCTGATCCCGGAATACCCGGACTTTGTCTCCGCCATGGACCAGATCCTGAACGAATTCCGCGAGATCTCCGCCCTCCACGACGAGGGCGCCCCCGAGGAAGCCCCCCTGACCGTGGGCATCCTCACCTCCTGGGGCAGCCTGAGGTCCTGGACACTGTCCGGCCATTTCCACGAGACCTATATGCATCCCCTGATCCATGTGCTTGAAAGCCTCTCCGGACTGCCCTACAAGGTCCGCTTCCTCTCCTTTGAGGACGTGAACGCGGGCGCCCTTAAGGATGTAGACGCCGTCATCAACTGCGGCTGGGAGGGCACCGCCTGGAGCGGCGGGGACGCCTGGCGGGATCCGGGACTGACCGCCCGCCTGACCTCCTTCGTGCAGAACGGCGGCGTCTTCATCGGCATCGGGGAGCCCACCGCCGCCCCCGACGGGTGGCGCAATTTCCGCTGCGCCTCCCTGTTCGGCGTGGACCGGGACGACGCGCTGTACGCCTGCCACGGCGAATACGCCTTCACCCCCGCCCCCTATGACGGGCCTCTGCCCCGCAAGGGGTCCCTGGGCCGCACGGTCCCCGTCCGCCTCCTGGACGGAGAGACCCGGGTCCTGTATGAAGAGGACGGCCGTCCCCTGATCACCTGCCGCAAGACCGGCAAGGGCTACGGCCTGTACCTGGCAGGCTTTGCCTGGAGCCCGGAGAACACCCATGTCCTGGACGGCTTCCTCCGCTCCTTCCTGCCGGATCCCACCGTCCTGCCCGCCTGTGACCAGGCCGCCGTGGACTGTGCGGTCTTCCCCGCCTCTGGCAAGCTGGTCCTCTGCTCCTCCTCCCTGGAGACGGTGGAGGCGGTATGCCGTTACCGCGGCAAGACCTATACTGCTTCCCTGGAGCCCTGCGGGATGAAGGTCCTGCCCCTGTAAATCCTTCCTTTGCGGGACGGGCCTCCCCCCGTCCCGCAAAGGAATCCTTGACAATCCTCCCCCTTTTGGATATACTTTCCCTGTTCCTTCGGGAATCTCTGGAGGGGTATCGAAGCGGTCATAACGGGGCTGACTCGAAATCAGTTTGCCTGCAAGGGCACGTGGGTTCGAATCCCACCCTCTCCGCCACCCAACAAGGGGCTGTTGCACAACCCCAGCAACAAAAAATGGAGCTATCGACCACTGAGGA
>CAMJUL010000024.1 GCA_946408995.1 uncultured Clostridia bacterium
CTCCTCAGTGGTCGATAGCTCCATTTTTTGTTGCTGGGGTTGTGCAACAGCCCCTCTTTTTTGGGGGAGCAATCAGGCCAGGTAGCCTTCCCGGGCCTTGATATTGAAGCGCTTTTCCAGCTGGTGCATTTCCTCGTCGGTGATGGTGTTGATGCGGGGCAGGTGGGCGATCTTCATGTAGATCTCGGCGGCCTTCTCGGCGGTCTCGATCAGGCCGAAGGTCTCGTCCAGGTCCTTGCCGGCGCCGTAGATGCCGTGCTGGCTCCACACCACCAGGCGGGCGGTCAGCATCTTTTCGGCCGTGGCCTCGCCGATCTCGTTGGTGCCGCACAGCATCCAGGGCAGTACGTTGACGCCCTCGGGGAACACCACGATGCATTCGGTGCACATCTGCCACAGGGTGCGGGTGAATTCCTTCTCATCCAGGGAATGCACATAGGTCATGGCCAGCAGGTTCGCGGGATGGCAGTGCATCACCACGCGGTTCTCCGGGTTCACCTTCAGGCGGGCCACATGGCTCATCATATGGGCGGGGAATTCGCTGGTGAACTGGCCGCCGTCAGCATAGCCCCACATCAGGTCCGCCTGACGGCCCTGGTCCTTCAGGCGTACGATGCCCAGGTTCACCTCCGGGGCATACTGGACGTTCTTGAAATATTTCCCCGTGCCGGTCACAAGGAAGTACTTTCCGTCCAGCTCCGGGGCGGTAAAGCCGGTGGGGATGGTGCGCAGCGTTTTGCCGTCTTCCAGGTACTCCCGGACGTCCTTTTCCTCCAGCATCAGGCTGATGTTGCCGCCGTTGCGCTCGTCCCAGCCGTGGTCGTACATGTTGGTGGCGGTGCGGATCATTTCCACCATGAAGGGGGCAGTCAGAATGTCTTTCATTGGGTTTTCTCCTCTTTATCTTGTAATGATGTCCACAGGCACGTTGAAGATTTTTGCGACCTTCAAAAGGGTATCGATGTGGCGGCCGATGCCGGCGGCCATGTGGTGGGTGGGGCCGGCCTCGCTCCACTTGTTGCAGAATTCCCGGGCGCCGCAGGTAAAGCGCATGCGCATGTTGGTATCCCCGAAGGTGAAGATGGGGCCTTCCTCGTTGACGCCCTCGGCCACCACGAATTTGAAATGACCGTCCTTGTCCTGGGTGATGCCAAGGAAGGTGATCGCCTCGTTGACGGGGGGATAAAACTGGGTCAGGTAGCCGCCGCCGGTCTTGCCGTGGAAGACGGGCACGATCTTCATCGTGGGTTTCTTGGCCAGGGAGATGTCCGCGTCTCCGGAGCCGGAATGGCCGATGATGCAGATGTCCTTGTCAAAGTCGATGGAATACATTTCCGAAAGCTGGCCGGTGCCGGTGAGCACCTTCAGGATGCCCATGGCCATGGCCACCTTGATGTCGCCCTCCACCGCGCAGGCGGTGCCCTGCTTGATCAGCATGGAGAAGGCGGGGATCAGCATGGAATCCAGCTTGCCGGCCACCCCCTGGGCGAAGCCGTCATAGTGGGAGGCCACGAAGCCCAGCTGCTCGTCTTTGCACCATTTTTCGAAGGCCACCACGTACCTTGCCATGTCCCAGACCTTTTCCACGGTGCCGCCGCCCTCGATGTCGAAGGTGTTCAGGATGTCCTCGGCCTTTTCGCGGATGGCCTTTTCATCGGTGACGTTGTCGGCGATGGCCCACATCTTTTCCCAGTCGAACTGCTTGGTGTACAGCCACATGCGGTGGTACAGGTTGGTTTCGTCGATGTAGAGGTCCATCATGCCGGGATAGGGCCGGCCGATCTGGGCGATGTTGGTGTTGCGGAAGCGGCGGCGCACCTGGGCCGCGCGGCACCAGTCCTCAATTTCCGCCTGCAGGGCGGGGTCGCCCCCCTCCTCCACGCCGGTGATCACCGCGTGCCGCTTGCCGGCCCGCTCCAGGTCTGCCACCATTTCGCCCACGGCGCCGCAGGCGTAGAGTTCGCCAAGCCACGTGGGGGTGTCGGTGTTCTCGTAATCGGGGGCGCGCTTTTTCTGGATGTTGACAAGCACCACCGGCACGTCCAGGTCCCTTACGGCGGGCAGCATGTTATAGGATGTGGCGTAGGTCAGAAGCTGCAGGATGACCAGGTCCACGTCCGCCGCGCGGAATTTGTCCCCCGCGGCCATGGCCATTTCCTTGGTGGTCACAAGGCCGCCGTCGATCAGCTCCACCGTGTCGGGAATGCGCTTTTTGAAAGTCTCGTACTGGCCCTCGAATTCCGGCACCAGGGAAGGAAACTGGGGCAGGTACGCGCCCAGCGCGATGGAAAAGACGCCGATCCTTGCTTTGGTTTCGACTAACATGGAAGGACCTCCTTTTGCGTTTGTATGTTTTCCCGGGAAAGACGGGTACCGGGATGCGTTCCGCTTCTATTGTACCGATTTTTGCCCCAAAGGACAAGCCCAAATTCCGCTTTCCCCGCGCCCCGGAATTGTCTGCTTTGGACAGAAATGCTATACTGGAAAAAGAAAACGCCGCGCAAAAAAGGAAAGGAGAAACACCCATGATCCAACTGGAAAATGAGGTCCTCAGGGTGGTCCTGAGCCCGGTGGGGGGCACCCTCAGGTCCCTTTACGGCAAGGAAAACGGCATCGAATACCTGTGGCAGGGGGACGAAAAATACTGGACAGGCCAGGCGCCGAACCTGTTCCCCTTCATCGGGCGGCTGCTGGGGCAGCGCTATACCCTCCGGGGAAAGGCGTATGACATGCCCCGGCACGGCTTTGTGTCCAAATCGGAGATGGAAACGGAGGAGGAAGGCCCCGGGACGTGCGTCTTCCTGCTCAGGGACAGCGCCGCCACCCGGGCGATCTACCCCTGCCGCTTTGAGTTTCGTATCCGCTACACCCTGGAGGGGCGGCTTCTGCGCGTCCGGTACGAGGTGAAAAACCGTTCGGAGGAGACGATGCTGTTCGCCGTCGGCGGGCATCCGGGCTTCAACGTGCCCCTGCGGGAGGGCCTGCGCTTTGAGGATTACGCGCTGACCTTTCCCGGGGACGCCGGGGCAAAGCAGGTAAAGTTCTCAGACGACGTGCTGACCCTGGAGGAGCGTCCGCCCTTCCCCCTGCCCGGGGGGGTGCTGCCCCTTGCCCACACGCTGTTTGACGGGGACGCCATTGTCCTTGCCGGGACGCCAAGGCAGGTGACCCTTTCCACCCCGAAGGATCCCCACGGCCTCCGGGTGACCTTCCCCGGGATGCCCTACGTGGGCTTCTGGCACATGCCCCATACCGACGCGCCCTATGTGTGCATCGAGCCCTGGAGCGCTTTGCCCGGCCGGGCGGGAATCACGGAGGAGCTGACGGACATGCCGGACCGGACGGCGCTTTCGCCTTGCGGGGTATACGTGAACGAATGGACCGTGGAGGTTTGGTGATCGGGCAAATCAGCAATAATTTTGCGCATATCTGACCGGAACGGACAAACCCGGGAAGCGCGGAGGAAGGAGGCTGGGGGGAAGATCAGCAATATTTTTGGGCCTTTTCTTTTCGGAGGAGAGAAAATAGAATCAATACAGCGACAACCGAAAAGAAACCATGAAGGAGGCCCAACCGCGTCATGAAAAGAGCAGGGACTGTTTTTCTTCTGGCACTGATCCTGTGCCTGGGGCTGACCGCCGCCGGGGCGGACGGCGCCGAGATCCCCTTTACTTCCGGTACGATCACCCTGGACGGGCAGGCGGAGGACGCCTGGAAGGACGCTGCCGAGATGGCCCTGGAGAATGCGTTCGGGGTCACCACCAGCTTTGACTGGAGCACCTGGAGCACCAAAACCACCCTGACGCCCAAGGAGGAGGCTGGGGCCGGGGTCAGCGTGAAAACGCTTTGGAACGGAAATTGCGTGTACCTTCTGATCGACGTGACGGACAGCTACGTAGGGTCCAACGACAAGGTGATGATCGGCCTGGATCTGCTCAACGACAAGCTGCCCCTGACGGAGGAGGACGACGCGCTGATCACCGTGACACCGGCCTCCGAAAGCGTGTCGGTCTCCTGGGGCGGGCTGAACACGCCCAGGTACCAGCGCCTGGCCGAGGGCTCCGCGGTCCATAAGAAAACGGACGCGGAGGGGAACGTTACCGGCTATGTGGCGGAGCTGGGCTTTTACGTGAGCGACTACGCCTTTACGGGGGGCGAACGCCTGGGCTTTGACATCAGCGTGTCCAACTACGGGGCCCATGTTTACAGCGGCACGGACAACGAGATGATCACCTATTACACCCAACAGGACATCGGCGGCGACAACAAGGGGAACCTGTATGGCACCGTGGTGCTGGGAAGCGCCGGCGAGGAGGCCTGGGAGGCAAGGCCTGTGGATCCCTTTGTGCTCTCCAGCCTGATCGGCCAGGCGGAGGCCCTGCCCAAGGGCATCTGGGCCGATGAAACCGCCCTGAACAGCGCCCTGTCGGCGGCCAAAGCCGTCCAGGCGGATAAGGCCGCCTCCCGGGCGGACGTGGACAGCGCCGCCCAGACTCTCCGGGACGCCCTGGAGGGCATGCGGCACGTGGACAGGGTCAGCGGAAGCAGCCTCCCGGACCTGAAGGACACCCCGGTCACAGAGAACCTGCCGGATCCCTTCACCTTCCTGAACGGGGACGGGGTCACCCGGGACACCTGGGCGGACCGCGCAGAGGAGATCCGGGACATGGCTCAGTACTATGAATACGGCTTTATGCCCGGCGAGCCGGACAGCGTGACCGCCTCCTATGACCCGGAGAATGGCACCGTGACCGTCAACGTAACGGTCGGGGAGGAGACAAGGAGTTTCAACGCCAATCTGTATCTGCCCGCGGAGGTGGCCGACTTCTGCGAGGACGGGAAGATCCCCGTGCTCGTAAACCTGTTCTTTGGCTTTGGCTCGGCCAACAACCAGACGGTCAGCGCCGGCGGGTATGCCCAGGCGGCCTTTACCTATACCAGCGTGGCCGCGGACAATGCCAGCCACACCGGTCTTTTCTATGACCTGTACCCCTACGACGCCTCTGAATACGCCGACCGGGGCACCCTGGTGGCCTGGGCCTGGGGCGCGAGCCGCCTGGTGGACGCCCTGGAATACCTGGATGAGAACGATCCCGCCCTGCAGGGCAAACTGGACCTGAGCCGTATCGGCGTTACCGGGCAGAGCCGTCTTGGCAAGGCTTCCCTGGTGGCGGGGCTCATGGACGAGCGTTTCGGGGTCACTGCGCCCCAGGAGAGCGGCTCCGGCGGCGCGGGCACCTACCGCTACATCAATTATTCCACGGAGGAATACCCTTTGCAGTATTCCTGGGCCTCCAGCCCGGCTTCCGGGTCCGAGGTGCTGCCCCACAGGCCCCGCAACCAGGGCTGGAACCACAACGAGATGCTCTTTTACGCCCTGGACGACCGTTGGTTTGGAGAGGATTTCCCGGATACGCGCCTGGGAACGCGCCTGCCCTATGATAAAAACCTGGTGCTTTCGGCCATCGCTCCCCGGGGCCTGTACGTGATCTGCTCCAATAACGACGATGCCAACAACAGCTACGGCGATTCCGTCAGCTACGAGGGCGCGCTGCCGGTGTATCAGGCCCTGGGCGTCGAGGATTACCTGGCCCTGGACGTGGGCATGAACAACGCCGGTCACTCCACCAGCGCGGACCAGTTTGAGCGCCTGGTGGAATTCATGAACTGGTATTTCTACGGCAGGGAGATGTCCGTGGAGACAAAGACCAAGATGCACACGGACCCCTTCAACGACGAGGGCGGCTACGCACGCTACGGCGGCCTGGATACGATGCTGGAGAACTACACGGGCTATACCTTCCGGGTCCGCTTTGACGGAAACGGCGGCGAAGGGGAGATGGCGGACGTTTTCGTTCCGGAAAACGGCGCCCTGACCCTGCCGGAGAACGGCTTCACCGCCCCAGAGGGCAGGACGTTTGACACCTGGGACGCGGGCGCGCCGGGAACGGTGATGACGGTCACGGCGGATACCACCGTCACCGCGCAGTGGAAGCAGATCCCAAACGTTTATACCATCATTCCCAAAGCCGGCACCACCTGGTACAAAGGCAGCGGCAGGAACCTTGATTTTACGGTCAAGGGCAGCCCGGATGACAGCAAGACCTTTGAAAGGTACCTGGGCATCCTGATCGACGGAGAGGCTCCGGGCTCCGCCGGGTACACGGCCAGCCCGGGCAGCCTGGCCCTGAGCCTGAAGGCCTCCGCCCTGGAGAAAATGAGCGTGGGCACCCACCGGCTGCACGTGGATTTCACCGACGGGTACGCGGAGATCCGCTTCAACGTGGAGCCCAAAGAAACGCCCTATTCCCCCGGGGGCTACAGCCACAAATTCACCTTCACCAAGATCTGGCAGGGCGGCCAGGAGGAGAGCATCGATTGGACACTTTACGCCTCCAACGACACCATCGTTCACAAGGGCTTCAGGAAGCGCGTGGTCAGCGAAACCGAATGGCGGTACGAGGCCTGGTTCCCCACCGGCGAGGAGTACTATATCATTGAGAACGTGCCCGCAGGATACCGGGTGCGGTACGAGAACGTCGGCAAATACGCGGGCGTAACGGATCGCTGCTGCAATGGCGGGACCATCATCAACTACAAGGTGCCCAAGACCGGGGACAGCGCGGACCCGATCCTCTGGATGGGCTGCGCGGTCCTGGGCCTGGCGCTGCTGACGGCCGCCTATTGCGGCCGCCGCGGAAAATTCGGGGAGAAGTGACCCCGGGGGAGATCTGCCAAGGAACCTGTTCCAAGGAGGAGAACGATGTACGGACGAACCTGTCGCCGGCAAAGGAACCGTTTCAGGTCTTTTCGGCGGACCCGCCTGATCGCGGCGGCCGCGGGGCTTGTGCTCACGCTCTTTGGCGTGGCGAAGCTGACCGGCTACGGGCTGGACCTGCTCTCCTCCCGGGGGGCTGCCGGGGAACTGAGGCAGGTCTCCCTGTCCGCTTCCACGCTGGAAGCGGCAGACCGGCCGGGGGAGACGGCGGCCCTCCCGCCGGCGGAGGCCCTAAAGCCTCCGGAAGAGGAGGCCGCCCCTGCTGCGCAAGTCCCCCCGGCAAAGGCGCCTCCCCAGGCGTTCCTCGCCGCGGCCGGATATCCCGGGAATCCTGCCCTGAAAGTGTCCGGCCGGTTTGAGGCCCTCCGGAAAAAGAACGGGGACGTGGCCGCCTGGCTGAAGGCCGAGGGGCTCCTGGACGAGCCGGTGGTCCTCAGGGACAACGCGTATTACCTGAACCATGACGTATCCGGAAGAAAGAATTCCAACGGCGCCCTGTTCCTTGACGCCTCCATTCCCCTGACCACCCGCCCCTTCACCTATGTGGTTTACGGCCACAACATGAAAAGCGGGGCGATGTTTGGCTGCCTGAGAAATTTGGAGAACCCGGTCCTGTACCACGGCGACCCGTTCCTTTCCTTTGATACCCTTTATGAGGAGGGCCGGTTTGTGATCTTCGCCGTGGGCACCGTCAGCATCCGGGAAGGGGACGAGGGGTACCTGGATTTCTACGCCCTTCGTTCCGCCTCCGTGGCGGAGAGGCAGCGGGCTCTTTCGGCCCTGGAGGAGGCCTCCGTGTTTACCGCCGCCGTGGACGTTCGTCCAGAGGACCAATGGCTGATCCTGGTCACCTGCGTGGACAGCGAGGAGGAACGCCGGGTGGTGGCGGCCCGCCGCCTCCGGGAGGGGGAGACGGAAGAGGCCCTGAGGGCCCGGGTCCTGGAAAGCCGGAGAAAGGGGTCCGGACGGTGAGGGGAAGGGGGACGCAGAACTGAAAACGGATGACTGGATGAAAAAGATAAAAGAACGGAAGAAGAATCCGTCCTGCCAACAGGACAATAAAAACAGGGGGCTGCCGCGGGGTTGCGGCAGCCTCCGTTTTGCCCTTTTGGGAGGGACGGTTATTCCAGGCTCATCTTTTTGTATTTTTCGTAGCGCTCTTTCGCCTGTTCGGCGCCGCGGGCGAAAAGCGCCTCGGCGTTGTCCGGGAAGGTGCGCTTCAGGGCGCTGTAGCGCACCTCGCCCTCCAGAAAATCCGTGTAGGGCCGTTTGGGCTCGGGGGAATCCAGATGGAAGTGCGGCACCGTGTCCGGGTTGTAGCGGTACAGGAACCAGTACCCGGTATCCACGGCCTTTTTCATTTCATCCTGCACCTTGTCCGTGCCGCATTTGAGCCCGTGCTCCTGGCAGGGGGCGTAGGCGATGATGACGCTGGGTCCGTCATAGGCCTGGGCTTCGGTGATGGCCTTGAGCAATTGGGCGTTGTCGGCCCCCATGGCGACCTGCGCCACGTAGACCCGGCCGTAGGTCATCAGCATGCTGCCCAGGTCTTTCTTGGGTTGCTTTTTGCCCGCGGCGGCGAACTGGGCCACGGCCCCCACCGGGGTGGCCTTGGAGGCCTGCCCGCCCGTGTTGGAATAGACCTCGGTATCCACGATCAGCACGTTGATGTTCTCGCCGCTGGCCACCACGTGGTCCAGACCGCCAAAGCCGATGTCATAGGCCCAGCCGTCCCCGCCGAACATCCAGAAGGTCTTCTTGGCGAACTGGTCCTTCCGTTTCAGGAGGGAGAGGGCCTCGGGACCGTCCAGGGCCCGGAGGGCGGCGGTCAGCTTTTCGGAAGCCGGGGCGGAAAGGTCGAAATCGTCAAAGCAGCGCAGCCATTCCTCCGCGGCTTTTGCAAAGGGGGTGCCGGGCCGTTTTTCAAGGAGGGCCTCCACCTGGAGCCGCACGTCCTGACGCTGCTGCCGGATGGACAGGGCCATGCCCAGGCTGAATTCGGCGTTGTTCTCAAACAGGGAGTTGGACCAGGCCGGTCCGCGGCCCTGCTGGTTGACGGTGTAGGGAATGCCAGGCATGGCGGAGCCCCAGGCCTGGGAGCAGCCGGTGGCGTTGGCCCAGAACACCCGGTCGCCGTACAGCTGGGTCAGCAGCTTGGCGTAGGGGGTTTCGCCGCAGCCCGCGCAGGCGGCGGAAAACTCCAGCAGGGGCCGGCGGAACTGGCTGCCCTTGACGGTATGGGGGTCGAACAGGTCTGCCTTCTGCGGCAGGGAAAGGGTGTATTCCCAGGCGGCGGAGGTGTCCGGGACCTCGGCGGCGGGGGTCATCACCAGGGCTTTGTCCCGGGCGGGGCAGACGTTCTGGCAGCTGCCGCAGCCGGTGCAGTCCGCCCGGCTGATCTGCAGGGTAAACAATAGTCCCTCGGCCTGCTTTCCCTTGGCGGGGACGGCCTCCCCGGGCAGGGCCGCGGCCTCCTGCGGGGTGAGCAGGTAGGGCCGGATGACCGCGTGGGGGCAGACGTAGCTGCAGCGGTTGCACTGCAGGCATTGACTGCTTTGCCATACGGGGACCCGGACGGCGATGCCGCGCTTCTCAAAGGCGGTCAGCCCCATGTCCATGACGCCGTCCTTGTATTTCATCAGCCGGCTTACGGGCAGGTCGTCGCCCTTCTGGGCGTTCAGGGGCTCGAGGATCTCCTTCACCACCGGGGGCACGGGCCTTTCAGGGACATCGGGGTCTTTGGCCTCCGCCCAGGCGGCGGGGACCTCAACGCGCGCTGCGGAGGAAATGCCCGCGTCGATGGCGGCAAGGTTGCGTTTGACCACTTCCTCGCCCTTGGCGAAATAGGTCTTTTCCGCGGCCGCCTTCATGAAGGCCACAGCGTCTTTTTCCGGAATGACGGGCATCAGGTGGAAGAAGGCCGCCTGCAGCACCATGTTGAAATGGCCGCCCAGCCCCAGCTCCCGGGCGATGCGTCCGGCGTCGATGACATAGAAGTTCAGGCGCCTTTTTGCAATCTCCCGTTTCACCCGGGCCGGAAGGCGCTTTTCCAGTTCCTCCCCCTGCCAGGGACAGTTCAGCAGGAAGGTGCCCCCCTCCCGGACCTCGGTCACGATGTCGTACCGCTCGATGTAGGTGGGGTTGTGGCAGGCGATGAAGTCCGCCGATTTGACGTAATAGGAGGAATGGATGGGCCCGTCGGCAAAGCGCAGGTGGCTCTTGGTGACGCCGTAGGATTTTTTGGCGTCGTACTCAAAATACGCCTGGGCGAATTTGTCCGTATGGGCGTTGATGATCTCCACGGTGTTTTTGTTGGCACCCACGGTACCGTCGGACCCCAGCCCCCAGAATTTGCACTGGACCAGGCCCGGGGCCTCCGGGCGGACCGAAGGGACCTCCGGCAGGGACAGGCCCGTCACGTCGTCCAGGATGCCGATGGTGAAGGAGTTGAGGGGCTCGTCTTTTTTCAGGTTCTCAAACACCGCGGCGATCTGGGCGGGGGTGGTGTCCTTGGAGGACAGGCCGTAGCGCCCGCCCACCAGCGTTACGTCCGCGCGGCCCCGCAGGGCGCTGCACACGTCCAGGTACAGGGGATCCCCGGCACTTCCCATTTCCTTGGTTCGGTCCAGCACCGCGATCTTTTTGCAGGAGGCGGGCAGGGCGGAGACAAAGCGCTTTACGTCAAAGGGCCGGTACAGGTGCACCTGGAGGAAGCCGGTCTTTTCGCCCCGGGCGTTGAGGAAATCCACGGTCTCCTTTACGGTGCCGGAAACGGAGCCCATGGCCACAAGGACCCGTTCCGCGTCGGGGGCGCCGTAGTAGTTGAACAGGTGGTATTCCCGCCCGGTGCGCTCGCTGATGCGGGCCATATAGTCCTCCACGATGTCGGGCAGGGCCGCGTAATCGCCGTTGTTGGCCTCCCGCACCTGAAAATAGATGTCCGGGTTCTGCACCGTGGCCCGGATCATGGGATGCTCCGGGTTCAGGGCCTGGGCGCGGAAGGCGTCCAGGGCGTCCCGGTCCAGAAGGGTGTCCAGGAAGGCGTAATCCATTTCCTCCACCTTGTTGATCTCGTGAGAGGTGCGGAAGCCGTCAAAGAAATGGATAAAGGGGATGCGGGCCTTGATGGCGGAAAGATGGGCCACCCCGGCAAGGTCCATGACCTCCTGCACGTCCGCGGTGGAAAGCAGGGCAAAGCCGGTCTGCCGGCAGTTCATCACGTCGGAATGGTCCCCGAAGATGGAAAGGGCGTGGGTGCCCACGGTGCGGCTGGCCACATGCAGGACCCCCGGCAGCCGCTCCCCGGCGATGCGGTGCATGGTGGGGATCATCAGCATCAGGCCCTGGGAAGAGGTGAAGCTGGTTGCCAGGGCGCCGGTCTCCAGCGCGCCGTGGACGGCGGCGATGGCGCCGGATTCGGCCTGCATCTCCACAAGCCGCACCGGCTGGCCAAAGAGGTTCTTTTTCCCCTTGGCGGCCCATACGTCGGTCTTCCCGGCCATGGGGGAGGAGGGGGTGATGGGATAAATGGCGGCGATCTCGGTGAAGGCGTAGGCGATATAGGCCGCCGCCTCGTTGCCGTCCATGGTGACAAACTTGCGCTTTTCAGACATGTGCAGGGTCCTCCGTGTCGTCAAAGAAGTGTTGATACAGGCGGGCACAGTTCTTCCAGAGGATCTTTTCCCTTTCCTCCTCCGTCAGGGGAAGACGGCTGAGGAAGGCCAGATCCTCCCCCTGGGGCCACATGGGGTAGTCGGTGCCGTACAGCACCCGGTCCGCCCCGAAGGCGCGGATGAGGGCAAGGGCCTTTTCCCCGCCCAGCCAGTAGAAGGAGGAAGACGTGTCCACATACAGGTTCTCAAAGCCCGTCAGGTGCTCAAGGGCCCGGTCCCAGACGCTCCAGCCCCCGAAATGGGCACCGATCATCTTCAGATCGGGAAAATCCCGGAGCACCCGGGCGGTGCGCTCCGGGTTGGAATAATCATACCTGAAATCGCCGGTATGCACAAGGACAGGGATGCCGTATTCGACGCAAAGGGCGTACAGGGCGCGGGCTTTTTCGCCGTCCACCTCGAAACGCTGAAAATCGGGGTGCACCTTGACGCCCTTCAGCCCCAGGGCCAGGGCCTCTTCCAGGTCGTTTCTCAGGGTGGGGGAATCCGGGTGAAGGGCGGCAAGGCCGATAAAGGCGCCGTCCGCGTCCTGCTGGGCCTTTGCGATAAAGCGGTTGATGGAGGGCACCTGGGCGGGGGTGGTGGCTACGGAGTGCACCACGAACTGCGTGACCCCCGCCTTTTTTCCCTCGCGCAGGAGGGTGGCGGTGGTGCCGTCATAATGCTCCCGGGGCAGGCCGTCGTAAAACCGGTCCACCGCCGAGACCGCCTTCAGGGCGATCTTGTCCGGGTAGATGTGGCAGTGGCTGTCGATGATCCTGGTCATGGCATTCCCCTTTCGCGGGATGGAGGAATCAGGCCGTTTCGATGCCGGCGGCCTTTTCAAGGCCCAGCTTTTTGATGGCCTGCTCCCGCATTTTGTACTTCTGGATCTTGCCGGCGTCGTTCATGGGGAAGCCCGTGACAAATTCGATGTACTTGGGCACCTTGTGCTTGGCCATATGGTCCAGGACGAACTTCTTCATTTCGTCCGCGGTCATGGTTTCGCCTTCCTTGAGGATGATGCAGGCCATGATTTCCTCGCCCATGGCCTGGTCCGGCACGCCGATGACCTGCACGTCGCTGACCTTGGGATGGGTGTAGATGAATTCCTCGATTTCCTTGGGGTAGATGTTCTCGCCGCCGCGGATGATCATGTCCTTGAGGCGGCCGGTGATGCGGTAATTGCCCTCGGGGGTGCGGCAGGCCAGGTCGCCGGTGTGGAGCCAGCCGTCCCTGTCGATGGCGGAGGCGGTGGCTTTGGGCATTTTATAGTAGCCCTTCATGATGTTGTAGCCCCGGGCCACAAATTCGCCGATGACCTCGTCCGGACAGTCCTCGCCGGTCTCGGGATCGACGATCTTGCACTCCACCTCCGGGAAGGCGCTGCCCACGGTGGTCACCCGGACCTCCAGGGGATCCGAGGTGCGGCTCATGGTGCAGCCGGGGGAAGCCTCGGTCTGGCCGTAGACGATGACGATCTCGGGCATGTGCATTTTTTCCACCACGTCCCGCATCACGGCGATGGGGCAGGGACTGCCGGCCATGATGCCGGTGCGCATGTGGCTGAAGTCCGTCTTGGGGAAGTCCGGATGGGAGAGCATGGCGATGAACATGGTGGGCACGCCGTGGAAGGCGGTGATGTGCTCGTTGTGGATGCAGCTCAGGGAGGACTTGGGCGAAAAATACGGGATGGGCAGAATGGTGCCCCCGTGGGTCATGGTGGCCGTCATGGCCAGGACCATGCCAAAGCAGTGGAACATGGGGACCTGGATCATCATGCGGTCCTCGGTGGACAGATCCATGCCGTCCCCGATGCTCTTGCCGTCGTTGACGATGTTGTAATGGGTCAGCATGACGCCCTTGGGGAAGCCGGTGGTGCCGGAGGTGTACTGCATGTTGCACACATCGTTGACGTTGATGGCGGCGGCCAGGCGGCGGATCTCCTCCATGGGGGTTCCCTTGGAGAAGGCCAGGGCCTCGTCCCAGGTGAGGCCGCCCGGCATGCGGAAGCCGACGGTGATGACGTTGCGCAGGAAGGGCAGCCTCCGGGCGTGCAGGGGTTCGCCGGCTTTTCGATCCTTCAGTTCCGGGCAGAGCTCGTTGATGATGGCTTTGTAGTCGGAATCCCGGTAACCGTCGATCATCACCAGGGTATGGGTGTCCGACTGGCGCAGCAGGTATTCCGCCTCGTGGATCTTGTAGGCGGTGTTCATGGTGACCAGCACCGCGCCGATTTTGGTGGCGGCCCAGAAGGTCAGGAACCACTGGGGCACGTTGGTGGCCCAGATGGTCACCTTGGAGCCGGGACGAACCCCCAGGGCGACCAGGGACCGGGCGAACTCGTCCACGTCGTCCCGGAACTGGCTGTAGGTGCGGGTATAGTCCAGGGTGGTATAACGGATGGCCGTCTGGTCCGGGAAATGCTCCACCATGGTGTCCAGCACCTGGGGGAAGGTCTTCTCGATCAGCACGCCCTTCTTCCATACATAGCGCCCCTTGTGGCGGTTGCTCCAGTACAGGTGCGCATGGCCCCGTTTGGTGTTGACGTAGGGCCGCAGGGTGTTTTCAAAATGGGTCAGGATGATCTCCGGATCCTCCAGACCGTCGATCCAGCCGGGATCCCACTCCAGGGAAACAAACCCGTCGTAATTGACGCTCCGCAGGGCGTTCATCAGGTCCTTCAGGGGCAGGGCGCCGTCCCCCACCAGTTCCGGGAGCAGCTGCCCGTCCTTGAGGCGGCCGTCCCGGATGTGCACGTGACGCACATAGGCGCCCAGGTTTGTGATGGTGGTCTCCGGATCCTCCCCCGCCTCAAAGCAGGTGCGGTCCATTTTCCACAGGGCGGCCAGGCGGTCGTCTGCGAAGCGGTTGAGCAGGTCGCGGAGCCTGGCGCTGTCGGCGTAGCGGCTCCGGGTCTCCACCAGCAGGGTGACGGGCTTTTCCCGGGTGCGCTCAAGCAGCCCTGCAAGCACCCGGGCGTTCTCCTCGTCGTCTCCGGAGTCGGAATGCACGCTGACGCAGGGGATGCCCAGGTTGACGGCGGTCTCCAGGCATTCGTCGAATTCCCACAAAAAGCCTGCCTCGGTCAGCCCCAGGACCGTGCCCACGCAGGGGATCTCAAGGCCCTGTCCGGTCAGGCTCCGGCGGACCTGGGCGGCCCGGTCGGGATTGGCGGGGCTGCCTTTGCCCTGAAAAACGGGTCCCCGCAGGTCATAGAGCTCGATGCCCTGCATGCGGGTGCCCTCCGCCACGGCGCAGAACGCGTCCCAGGAAAGACGGCTCCAGTGCTGAATGGTAAATGAAAGCTTCACGTTTTATCCCTCCCCGGCTTAGGATTCCTCATAGGCGATTTTGTTGAGCGCGCTGACATAGGCGCGGATGGAGGCGCCGATGATGTCGGTGGAAATGCCGTTCCCGGAATAGACCCTGCCGCCGGCGCGGAGCTTGACCAGGGCGCTGCCCATGGCGTCCCGGCCCTCGGTCACGGTCTGGATCTGGAAATCGTCCAGCTCGTAATGGTGGCCGATGATCTTTTCGATGGCCTGGAAAGCGGCGTCGATGGGGCCGTCCCCGATGCCCACGCCCCGAAGCTGGGCGCCGTCCTTTTCCATCAGGACGTTGGCGGTGGCGGTGATGATGTTGCCGCTGTTGATGACGTAATTCTTGATTTTATAGGTGGAGGGCACCTGCATGGCGGCCGAGGCGATGATGGCGTCCAGCTCCTTGGTGCCCACAAAGTGCTTCTTTTCCGCCACCCGGAGGAAGGCCTCGTAGACCCGGGCGTTGTCTTCGTCGCTCAGGTCATAGCCCAATTGATGCACCACCTGCACCACCTCGGTGATGGAGTCGCTGGCGTCCAGGCAGACCCCGGCGGTGTCGTCCAGCCCCGCGCCGTTGAAGCGGGAGGGGGTTTCCTGGGGCTGGAGGATCCTTTCAATCTGCTCCACGCCCCGGTGGAGCTCCGTCATACGCAGGCCCGTGGACAGATCCAGGCTGTTGCCCTTGATCTCCACGAACCGGGCGGCGTTCTCCAGGGTGGGGAAGCCGGCGGGCAGGGCCGTGCACTTGATGCCGCAGGCGCCCTCCCGCACGGCGGCGGCGGCGCAGCTGAGGCCCATGGCCATCTGGTCGCTGACCTGCACGTACAGATCGATCCCCTCCAGCGCCGGGACGGCCTCCTTCAGGCTCCGCACAAAGGCGCCAAACTCGTCGGCCAGCATGACCCCGGCCGTATCGCACAGGGTGACGGCGGTGGCGCCGGCTTCAATGGAGGCCGACAGCACCTGGCAGAGGAAGGCCTCCTCCGCGCGCGTCGCGTCCACGCACGTTACTTCCACCCGCTCGCTCACGGCCCGGGCGCAGCGCACCTGCCGGGAGACCGCCTCCAGCATGGCGGGGGCTTTTTTATGGCAGGAATACTCCATCAGCACCGTGGAGACCGGCGCAAGCAGGTTCAGGGAGGGAACTTTGGCGTTGCGCACGCTCTCCCAGGTTTCCTCCACGCTGCCCTCCGCCGCCAGGTCCACCGCCGCCGAGATCCGGCAGGAGAGCATGGAAGCGATGGTCCGGTTGGCCAGCTGGTCCGCCTTGCTGCCGGAAATGGGGGGCAGCTCCAGGGCATCCACCTTCAGGCGGTCCAGGCTGCGGGCGATTTCCAGCTTTTCCTTGAAGGTCATTTCCCGGTTCTGTTGGCGCAAGGTCATGTCGATCAAAAGCAGTTTTTTCATGAAAAGACTCCCATTCCGGAGCGCCTGGCTCCTTTTTTTAGGATTGCGGGCCCCGGGAGAAAAAAAGCCCGGAGGCCCACGTGCAAACATGGACCTCCGGGACGAACAGGACCCGCAAAGGGCCCGTCGCGGTACCACCCGGTTTGCCGCGCAAAGCGGCCACTCAGCAGTGCTCTATCAAGCACCCGACCTTGGTCACGGGGTCAGCCGGATCTCCATACACAGCGGGGGCCTTCCGGAGATCTGCTCGGGCAGGAGACTGCGTATTGCGCGCACACCGGCTCGCACCGGCCGCCGGCTCTCTTCAGTGGTGGACAATCCGCATGGTGCCGTCAAAGCATTTTTATGAAATTAAAGCAAATTTACCCGAAACAGGAGCGTTTGTCAAGCTGTTTCCGGCCGGGAAGCCGGGCGTAAAATTGTATTCTTTTTGTATTTTGCATAAAGCCCCGGGGGGCGGGCGGGCCCGGCTTGACAGGAGAGGGGGGGCCTGCTAAGATAAAAACAGCCTACCATTCAGGTCGGTAATATGGACGGGGCCTCCGGGCCCCGCGGGAGGAAGCCGCCATGACCCTGCAGCAGATCCATTACGTCATCGCCATTGCCGAAGCGGGTTCCCTGGGGAAGGCCGCAGAAAAGCTTTTCGTGGCCCAGCCTTCCCTGACCAGCGCGGTGAAGGAACTGGAAAAGGAGTTTTCCATTCAGCTGTTCCACCGTTCCTCCCGGGGGGTGACCCTGACCACCGAGGGAATGAAATTCCTGCCCTATGCCCGGCAGGTGTACGACCAGTACCTGAACCTGATGGAGGAGTACGGCCGCATCGAGAAGCGCAGGGCCAGCTTCGCGGTCTCCACCCAGCACTACTCCTTCGCGGTGAAGGCCTTTGTGGAGATGACAAGGCAGGTGGACGTGGCGGAATACGAACTGGCCATCCGGGAGACCCGTACCCAGGAGGTGATCCGGGACGTGGCCGGCATGCGCAGCGAGATCGGGGTCCTGTACCTGAACGGGGCCAACCGCAGGCCGCTGGAAAAGCTCTTCCACACCGAGGGGCTCGTTTTCCACCCCCTGATCACCTGCGGCGCCTACGTCTACCTGTGGAAGGGACATCCCCTGGCGGAAAAGGCCTCCCTGACCCTGGAGGACCTGCTGCCCTATCCCTGCCTGGCCTTTGAGCAGGGGGACGTGCCCTTTTATTTTTCCGAGGAGCTGCTTTCCACCCGGGTCTACCCCCGCCTGATCCGGTGCTGCGACCGGGCCACGGTGCTGAACCTGATGGTGGGGCTGAAGGGATACACCCTGTGCTCCGGCATCATCTGCGAGGAGCTGAGCGGCGTGGACTACACCGCCGTGCCCTTCTCCGTGGGGCAGGACGCGTCGGACGCGGCCATGGAGATCGGGTATATCGAGCGCAGGAACGTTCCCCACACCCCCCTGGGGATGAAATACATTGAGGAAATGAAGCGCTATCTGGCCACCTGAGGGGCGAAATAGGCGCTCCGGTTCCCCGAAGGGGATGGACGGAGGGGGCCTTTTTCTGTATAATCGTTGGGGACCCTTCATCGTTTCTGGACGGCGGGGAAGGGAATGAAAGAAAAAGGATTGCCGGAGCAAATGGATCGCGCTTTTTTTAAAAAATACATCGGCGACAGGGCCTTTTACCGTGCGCTTGGGGTCATCGTGATCCCCATGATGCTGCAGAACGCCCTGTCCAATTTTGTGAACCTTTTGGACAACATCATGGTGGGGGCCGTGGGAACCGAGCAGATGAGCGGCGTCTCCATCGTCAACCAGCTGATGTTCGTCTTCAACCTGTGCCTGTTCGGCGGCGTCAGCGGGGCGGGCATTTTTACGGCCCAGTTCTACGGGAAAGGGGACCGGGAAGGGGTCAGGAACACCTTCCGGTTCAAGGTTTTCCTGACGCTGGGCCTGTTTGCCCTGGGACTGGGCGTGTTCCTGACGAACGGGGAAAGGCTGATCGGCCTGTACCTGCATGAGGGCGGGGAGACCGGGGACCTCCTGGCCACGGCGGGCTACGGGCAAAAATACCTGTCGATGATGCTCTGGGGCCTGCTTCCCTTTGCTCTGCAGCAGGCCTACGCCTCCACATTGCGGGAATGCGGGGAGACCATGGTCCCCATGAAGGCGGGCATTGCGGCCATCCTTCTGAACCTGGCGGGCAACTGGGTGCTGATCTTTGGCAACCTGGGGGCGCCGGCCATGGGGGCGGAGGGCGCGGCCCTGGCCACGGTGCTGAGCCGCTGGGCGGAGTTTGGGATCATCTGCCTCTGGACCCACCGGAACAAAAAGAAAATGCCCTTCATCGAGGGGGCCTACCGGCACATGCATGTGCCCGGGGAGCTGGTTGGAAAGATCCTCCGGAAGGGGATGCCGCTCCTTGTGAACGAGGGGCTGTGGTCCGCCGGCAACGCCATGCTGACCCAAAGCTATTCCACCCGGGGGCTGATGGTGGTGGCGGGGATGAACATCTCCTCCACCATTGCGAACCTGTTCAACGTGCTGTGGCTCTCCATGGGCTCGGCCGTGGCCATCATGGTGGGACAGCAGCTGGGCGCCGGGGAGACCGAGCGGGTCAAGGGCACGGTGCGCAAACTGACCGCGGCCTCCATGGCCGTGGCGGTCCTTGCGGGCATGCTGCTGTTCGCGGCGGCGCCCCTGTTCCCCAGGCTGTACAACACGACCGGGGAGGTGCGCGCCCTGGCGGCGGACCTGATGCGGGTGACGGCCTTGTGCGGCGTATTGTATTCCTTCTGCCACGTCAGTTATTTCGTGCTCCGGTCCGGCGGACGGACCTGGATCACGTTCCTGTTTGATTCCGTGTATCTTTGGGCACTCAAGATCCCGGTGACCCATCTTCTCATCGCCCGGGAGGAGCTTCCGGTGGCGGTGGTTTTCGCCCTGGTGGAGATGATCGATCTCCTCAAATGCATCGCGGGCTATGTGCTTTTGAAAAAAGGCGTCTGGATCAGGAACATCGTGGAATAGCGAAGGAGGGAAAGACCTTGACAAAACGCGTGACGGCCCTGCTGCTCTGCCTGATGCTGCTCTTTGCCTGCGCCGCGGCGGAAACGCTGCGCGTGGGAAGCCGGGGCAGCGGCGTGTCCAGGCTGCAGACGGCCCTGAAGGAACAGGGCTATTACACCGGACGGGTGGACGGCGTGTACGGCAGGGCCACCGCGGCGGCGGTGCGCGCTTTCCAGCGCTCGTTTGGCCTGAAGGTGGACGGCATCGCCGGACCAAAGACCCAGGAGCGTTTGTACGCGCTCCCGGCCGCCTCCTCTGCGGGGACCGTCCCCGAGCCCTCCCGGACCGCCCTGCCGGCGGCCTCCGCTGCGCCCATGCAGACCGACGCCCCGGCGCAAAGCGGCGGGCCGGCGGAGAAGCTGTGGTACCTTGGCTACTGCGGGCGGGACGCGTCGGGCGCCGATCTGACCGAGGCGGTCAAAGCCTTCCAGAAAAAGGCGGGCCTGAAGCGGGACGGCATTGCCGGCCCCAAGACCCTCGCCGCCCTGGAGCGGGCCTGTCAGGAGGCGCGCGCCAACGCGCCCGGCGTGCCGGACGGGGCGGCCGCCCTCCTGAACGCCATGGCGGTCCAAAGCGGCGCGGCCTGCGGGACCCTGGTGCTTTCCCGGGATGGGGAGACCTTTCTGAACTGGTCCTTTGGCGGGGCGGATCCGGATACCTGCTTCCGCATCGCATCGGTGACCAAATGGGTGACGGCCATTGGCCTGATGACCCTGTACGACCGGGGCCTGATGGACCTGGACAGGGACGTGAGCGAGTATTTGCCCTTCCGGGTGCGCAACCCCGCCTGGACCGGAACCCCCATTACGGCCCGGATGCTGTTGAGCCATACCTCCTCCCTGTCCCCGGACGCGGAGGACTACCACCCCAACTGGTCCCGCATCGGCGCCGGCTATGACCCGGTCTTTGACGAAAGCGTCAAGCCGGGCACCCAATACGCTTACGCGGATTTCAACGGGGCCCTGTTCGGGGCCCTTCTGGAGGCCCTGACCGGGGAAGGCGTGCAGGATTACATGGAGCGGACCGTCTTTGCCCCCCTGGGGGTGACGGCGGCCTATACCCCGAACCTGCTGCCGGCGGGCACAAAGACCATGGATCTTCTGAACGCCTCCGGAAAGGCCGCCATCACCGTCCGCAAGGACCGGGAGCGTTCCTTTAACCGGAAGGCGGACCCGGAGGGGAACAACGGCTATACCGTGGGCCGGCTCTACATCAACGCTTCCTCTTTGACGCGTCTGGCGCAGATGATGCTTTCCGGGGGTGAGTTCTACGGGACCCGGGTGCTGAACGCGGAGACGGTGGCCCTGATGGAGGCGGACCAGCCGGGGCTGGCGCCAAGCCGGTACGGCCTTGGCACCGTGCGCCTCGGGCAGTTTGAAGGGGGCACCTGGTACGGCCATCAGGGCCGCTACAGCGGCCTGTCCTCCAACGTCTATTATCAGCGGGAGACAGGCCTGACCGTGGCCCTGGTGATGAACGGGTACAAGCAGGAACTGGAGGACAATGTGGTCCTGCCCGCGGTGACGGTGCTGCGCAGCGCCATGAGCCTGTGGGAAATGTGCGCGTCAGGCGCGAAGACCCCGGGGATGTAACGGGAAGGGCTGTCCGGAAGGGATGGTCCTGTCAGCCGGTCGGAAGACCGGCTTTTTTGATGCAAAAAAGCTGCCTCGGAGGGCAGCCGTTGAAAGCAGCAAAAAGGGAAAGGTCCGCGGGGATCATTCCGCCGCTGTGTCCCCGCTCAAAAGAATCCGGGCCTCGTAGGGCCGGAAGACCAAAGGATCCTCCGCGGGGGGATAATTGCAAAGAAGCTCCCGGCCGCGCAGTAGGGGAGCGGCGGCGGGCTCTGCCAGGAGCGAGGAGGAGAAGCTGCAAAGGACGGTGAGCACCTCCCCCCGCCAGCGCCGCTCGTAGGCAAAGAGCAGGGGATGGTCCTCAAGCAGGAGACGGTAGTCCCCCTCGGTGACGATCTCCAGCGTTCTGCGCAGACAAATCAGCTTCCGGTAAAAAGAGAACACGCTGTCCGGGTCGTCTATCTGACGGGCGGCGTTGAGGAAGACGTGATTGGGGTTCACCGGCAGCCAGGGGACGCCGGAGGTGAAGCCGGCGTGCGTTTCCCCGGTCCACTGCATGGGGGTGCGGGCGTTGTCTCGGCTGCGGCGGCGGATCAGGCGGAGCATCTCCTCCGGGGAGAGGCGTCCTTCCAGCGTCCATTCCCGCCAGGCGTTCAGGGTGTCGATGTCCCGGTAATCCCCGATGCCGGGCAGGGGCGTATTGGTCATGCCCAGTTCCTCGCCCTGGTATACAAAAGGGGTGCCCTGCATCATGTGCAGCAGCGCGCCGAGCATTTTGGCGGAAGCGGTCCTTTTTTCTTCCGAAGAGTCGTCTCCCAGGCGGGAAACGATGCGGGGCTGGTCGTGATTGTTCCAGTAGAGGCTGTTCCAGCCCTTGCCGTGCAGGCCGGTCTGCCAGCGGGAAAGGGTCTCCTTCAGGGCGGGCAGGGGAATGGGGTCCAGGCACCATTTGCCCCGTTCCCCCTCATCCAGGGACATATGCTCAAACTGGAAGACCATGTCCAGCTCCCCGCGGTCGGGTGAGGTGATGAGACACGCGTCCCTGACCGTGACCCCCGGGGTCTCGCCCACGGTCATGACCCGGTAGGGACGCAGCACTTCCCGGCGCATTTCCCTCAGGTACTCGTGAAGACGGGGCCCATTGACGCAGAAGGGGGCAAAATCCCCCCACCGGCCCTTTAAAGGCCCGTCCGGCAGGGCGGGATCCTTGGAGATGTAATTGATGACGTCCATGCGGAAACCGTCCACGCCCTTGTCCAGCCAGAAGCGCATCAGGGAATGGACCTCGCGGCGCACGGCGGGATTGTCCCAGTTGAGGTCGGGCTGCTTCGGGGAGAACAGGTGCAGATAATATTCCCCGCCCTCCTCTGTCTGCGCCCAGGCCGGACCGCCGAAGGCGGAGCCCCAGTTGTTGGGCGGGCCGCCGTTTTTCCCCTCCCGCCAGATGTAATAATCCCGGAAGGGATTGTCCTTTCCCTTCCGGGCCTCCCTGAACCAGGGGTGCTCGTCGGAGGTATGGTTCACCACCAGATCCATCAGGATCCGGATGCCCCGGCGGTGGGCTTCCCTGAGCAGGGCGTCAAAATCGGCCATGGTGCCGAATTCCGGCATGATGGCGCGGTAATCGCTGATGTCGTAGCCGTTGTCGTCGTTGGGGGAGGCATAGATGGGATTGAGCCAGATCACATCGGCCCCCAGGCGCTGGATGTGGTCCAAATGGCAGAGGATCCCCGGCAGGTCGCCGATGCCGTCCCCGTTCGAATCGCAGAAGGAGCGGGGATAGACCTGATAAACGGTGCTTTTTTTCCACCAGGGGCTGTCTGTCATACGCCGCTCCCTTCCGGGGCGGGGCCGTCCGAACTCCGCCGTACAAGGGAGGCGGGCAGATAAATGCGGCGGCCGGTCCCGCGATTTTTGCTGTCGGTGAGAAGTTCCAGGGCAAGACGGGCAAAAGCCTTGGTGTCGATGGCCACGCTGGTCAGGGCTGGACGGCAGGTCTCCGCCAGACGGGTGTTGTCGAAGCTGACGATGGAAACGTCCTCCGGACAGCGCAGGCCCTGCTGGTTCAGGGTGGCCAGAAGATAATGGGCCGCCATGTCGCAGTGACAGACAAAGGCGGTGGGCATTTCCCGGGGCAGAGGGATGTCGGAGCGGTACAAGCCGGTCAGCGTGTCGTTGTTCACAAGCAGCCATTCCTCCCGGTAGGGCAGCTTGTTGAGGAGCAGCGCGCTGCGATAGCCGAAATAGCGGTCGGTGATGGAACGGGTGGCGCCGGGCTGGCCCACGAACCCGATCCTGCGGTGGCCCAGGTCCGCAAGATGCTGCGTGACCAAACAGCCCCAGTGATAGTTCTCCGTCAGCACGGCGCTGGCGGATACCGCGCGGCTGTCAAAATCCAGGAGCACCATGGGACAGTCCGGCTTCTCAAGCAGCTTCAGATACGCGTCAGGCATCTCCCCGGCCACGGCCATGCCGCTGAAGGCCTCCATCTGAAAGGAGACCGGCAGGCGCATGTGCTCCCGGTCCGCGCGGCTGACGATGACCAGGGTGGCCAGGCAGCCGTTTTTCTGGCATTCTCTGGAAAAATAACCATACATGTCGCTGTAAAAGGCATCTGTCTCCAGGAAAAAATGATCTGGAACGATAAAGGCAAAACGGTCGGCGCTGTCCGGCGGGGTCCGTTCATACCCCATTTCCCTGGCGGCGTTAAAGATGGAAAGGCGCAGACCGGCACTGATGCTTCCCTTGCCACTGAAGGCCTTGGAAACAGAAACCTTGGAAATGCCCAGGCGTTCTGCGATGTCCTGCATGGTGACTTTGCCGGTTTTGCGTCGTCCGGATGGCATCTGATCAGCTCCCGAAAAAAGATTTCCAGAAAGATGGGAAAAAGAGCGGTCCTTGCTGTTTTCGGTTATTGATTATTATACGGACGGCGTGAACCCGTGTCAAGAAAACGCCCGGCAACAGGGCTTAAGCAGGGGCCCGGGGGACGCAAATCAGGCGGGATACGGGCTTATTCCTCGTAAGGGGAGAAGGGATCGGGGATCAGGGCGCACCAGGCCTCACAGTCGGATACGCCGGTGTAGAGCATTGCTTGCCCGCCTTCACGGCGGAGAATGCCGCCGGTAAAGAGCACATCGATCAGATCCGGACGCTTGCAGGCGGGGGAGGAGCACAGGTCGCCGCGGCAGGCGACGATCCGGGGAGCGGTGTGCAGCGTGGTGCGGGGGTCCAGGACAAAGGCCATGGACTGGTAATGCAGGCCGCCTTCGGCCCGGAAGGCCCAGTGGCCCATGACGCCCAGCAGGCCGTTTTTGAGCAGGTGCACGTCGTTGGCCCCGCCCCATTCCTCCGGGAGGAAGAAGGAGGGATCCACCTTCGCCTCCAGCAGGGTGTCGGCGTTCAGTTCCTCAAGGCCGGAAAGGAGGATGAACCCGATCCTGCCCAGGCCGCCCTTCTTTCCCTGGGGCCGGGTGAACACGGCGACGCGGTGGTCGGCCGTTTCGCACAGACGGATGTCCTTCATCCGGGCGGGGCCCTGGGCGAAGAGGCGGAGCTCCTTTGGCGTCCTTCCACGGAAGAACAGGGTGTGCCAGGAGATGATGCGGCTGTCGTCCAGGGGATGGGTCACCACCTGCACCCCGCCCAGGACGATCTCATCGCCGATCCGGGTCACGAAGGGGTCCTGAAGGTTTTTGAAGGTCATCTCCGGCAGGACGGCGGTATAGGTCTCCTCGCCGGTCCTCTCAAACAGGCGCACCACGGACAGCTCGCTGCCGCGGGGCTCGACCCGGCCGGCAAGGTAGGTCTTTCCCGCGCACTCAAAGGGCACGGAAATGTTGTATACGTCCATGCCTTCCACGCCGAGGAAGGTCAGGGGACGGGGGGAGAAGACGCTCCGCGGGGCGCAAAGCGCCTCTTTGCAGGGGACGGGCGTGAGCGAAGGGGACCATTCCATGGGGGCACCTCCTGAAAATCGGCCGGGACGGCCAAACAATGAAGGAAACTGAGTTAACCGAATTAGATTATAGAAGAACAAAAACACCGGTGTCAAGAAAAAAAGCCCCCTGGAATTTCTCGCCAGATCCCCCGAAAAACCTGAAAACAAGGGGAGTTAACAAAAATTAACAACAGGAAAACACAAAAAAGTAAAAGTAACAAATATCCTGAAAATCGGAAACAGGCCTTGACACAACATGTTTTCAGTGGTAAAATAACAGCACGAAAGCGACACGTCCTGCCCCCTTCACCCTATTTAAGTTAACCCACAGAAAAGTAACAAAATCAGGACGGATGCCGCGGAAAAATGAGGAGGAACGAAACATGTTCAAACGTCTGCTTGCAGTGATGCTGGCCGCAATGCTTCTGCTTGCCGCCGTCCCCGCCCTGGCAGCCAACGACGCGGAAGGCGAGCTGACGATCTGGGTGCGCACCAACGAGACCGGCCCCGAATCCCTCTACGGCATCTGGGGCAACCAGCCCGGCGATCCCTATTATGACTACCTGAAGGAACAGTTCCCCAACCTGAAGCTGAATTTCGTCATCAACAAGGGCTGGGGCGATATCGCCGCCGCCGCTTCTGCCGGAGACGCCCCCGACATCTTCTTCATCGACGGCAATCCCGACCTGATCCTTCCCCAGCTGCTCAACCAGGGCCTGGCGGAACCCCTGAACGCTTACATGGCCGGGGACGAAGGCTTCGTCAACAATTTTGTGCCCGGTGTTCTGGACGCCATGACCGTGGACGGCTCCCTCTACGCCCTGCCCTTTGACGTGATGCCCTACGGCATTTTCGTCAACTATGACGTGCTGGACAACGCCAACGTGGACTATCCGGACCTGGAGTGGACCCTTGAGCAGTTCGAGGAGATGTGCAAGGCCGTGACCAACAAGTCCGACCCCGCCAATCCCCGCATCGCCATCGCCCGCAACGTGATCGAAAATGACTACATCCGGTTCCTGACCATGTTCTGCGCCATTTACGGCGTGAAGGGCTACGGCGTGAACGCCGAAGGAAAGGCCTATTCCAACCTGGCGGAGGATCCCAACGCCATCGCCGCCATTGAAAAGTACCTGGAGCTCCAGGCCAACGACTACGCCTACACCCTGTCCCAGGAGGAGCGCAATGTGGCCGGCCTGGACAACGGCGTATGGAACATCGACTGGCGCGCCGGCATTGCCGCCACCTTCCCCGGGGTCTCTTCCTGGGCGCTGATCAAGGACGCCAACGGGGAGCCCGCCTTCAACCAGGTCTTCTATCCCGCCTTCAACGGCAGCAACGGCGAAAAGGGCGGCGCGCCCATGGAGACCATCTCCTACTGCATCTACGCCGGCTCCAAGAACAAGGACCTGGCTTGGAAATACCTGTCCGCTTTCACCAGCGAGGAATTCCGCAACAACGCCCATGCCGACTTTGAGGGCGAGACCCGCCATATCTTCCGCTACGACGAAGATACCACCGGCTTCACCTTCGGTCTTCCGCCCTTCACCACCGAGTATGAGCTCAACGACGCCTTCGCCAAGCTCTACAACGGCCTGTACGCTTCCATGCAGAACCCCTACACCCTGTACGCGGACCAGTTCAACCTCCTGGAGGCGACCCGCAAGGTAGCCAGGGGAGAAGCCAGCCTGGTGGATGCCCTGAAGGAGTATGACAACTTCGTAAACGCCAACAATACCGTGGTATTTCCCGAATAAATGCGGGTTTGACAGGTGGGAGAGCGGCCTGGCCGCTCTCCTGCTCTTTTTATCGGCCGCTTCGGGGGACGCGCTCCCGGGGCGCCGGAAGAGGACGGCGTGGAGCACTTGATGACACAAGGAATGGTGAGGAAGGCAATGGACAAGGTATCGCTTCGAAACGTATGGAAGATCTATCCCGGGGCAAAAACGGCGGCGCCCGCCGTGCGGGATTTCAACCTGAACATCGGGGACGGGGAATTCATGGTTTTCGTCGGCGCCTCCGGCTGCGGGAAGACCACCACCCTGCGCATGATCGCGGGCCTGGAGAGCATTTCCAGGGGCGAGATCCTCATTGACGGCAAGGTGGTCAACAACCTTTCGCCCCGTCAGCGCAACATTGCCATGGTCTTTCAGAACTATGCGCTGTACCCCAACCTGACCCTGTTTGAGAACATGGCCTTCGGTCTGCGGCTGAGAAAGATGGAAAAATACCGCATCAGCGAGCTGGTGAACCAGAAGGCCAAAAAGCTGGAGATCGACCATCTGCTGGACAGGCTGCCCAAGGATGTTTCCGGCGGACAGCGCCAGCGGGTGGCGCTGGGCCGGGCCATCGTGCGGGACCCCTCCGTGTTCCTGATGGACGAGCCCCTTAGCAACCTGGACGCCAAAATGCGGGTGCAGATGCGGTCGGAGATCATCCGGCTGCACCGGGAACTGGGCACCACCACGGTGTACGTGACCCATGACCAGACGGAAGCGATGACCATGGGGGACAGGATCGTGGTGATGAACGGAGGCGTGATGCAGCAGGTGGGCACGCCGGAGGAAATCTACAACGAGCCGGCCAACCGGTACGTGGCGGGGTTTATCGGGACGCCGCCCATGAATTTTATCCCAGGGAGGCTTGAGAAGACGCAGAAGGGCTATGCCTTCAGCAACCGCATGTTCCTGCTTGACGTCCCGGCGGAGAAAATCACCCCGGCCATTGCGCGGTACGTGGGGCGGGACCTGGTGGGCGGCATCCGGCCGGAGTACATGTCCGTCAGGCCTATGACCGGGGAAGGCCGGCCGGCCAACCATTTTGCGGGCCGGCTGGAGCTTTCCGAATTGGTGGGGGCGGACCGCTTTCTGCACCTGAGGTATGACGAAACGGACACCCTGGTGCCCCCGGTGATCGTCCGCGGGTCGGTGCGGGATAAATTCGACCCGGGCACGATGCTTTATGTCACCGCGGACATGGGCATGTTCCTGTTTTTCGACGTCAATACCGGCATGAGGATCATATAAGGAGAACGCGGATATGCGCAGAGTATGTTTGGCGGCCGTTCTGCTGGCGGGCGTTTTGCTGATGCTGACTGCGGCGTCCGGGGAGGGCGGCTACAGCGACGCCCTGGCGGCCTGGACGGACCATCCCCTGGGGACGGAGGAGATCGCCGTCCCGCTGGAAGGGTATGAGGCGGAGGATGTGGGATTGACCTGGGAGACGCTGGAGGGGGAAAAGGCCCTGTGCTGGCGGACGGGTCTTGGCAGGGTGACCTTCCATGTCCGCGTTCCGGGGGAAGGGCTGTATTGCCTGTGGGTCCGCTACGCCCAATTGGACGACAGCAGCGGGCAGATCGAGCGGGGCGTGCGGGTCAACGGCGTCCTCCCGTACGCCGAGGCCGAAGCCTTTTTGTTTCCCAAGCAATTTGAGGATACGGAATATCCCTTCCGCCGGAATGAATACGGGAACGAGATCCGTCCCAGACAGCGGGGCGTGACGGCGCCCAGGGAACTGACGCTTTCCGGGCGCGGCGGCATGCATGCCGAGCCGCTCCTGTTCGCCTTTAAGGCCGGGGAGAACACCCTGACCCTGACGGGGGTCAAGGGCAGCATCGCGCTCTTTGGGATCGCCCTGCGGGCCCCGGAGGAGGTGCCCCCGTACGAAACCTATCTTGCCGCCCATCCGGGAACGCCTGCCGGCGGGACCGTCATCCTGGAGGCGGAAAAGATCCATTCCCGTTCCTCCAAGAGCATCCGGAACCTGACCAGCTCCAATCCCGGCGTCAGCCCGTCGGAGGCGGGGCACAAGCTTCTCAACGTCCTTGGCGGAAGCAGCTGGAACCTGGCCCACGATTATGTGGAGTGGGTCGTCGAGGCGCCGGAGGACGGGCTGTACTGCCTGGGATTCAGGTATACCCAGAACTTCAACATGGCCCTGACCTCCTTCAGGGAGATCCGCGTGGACGGAAAGGTCCCCTTCAGGGAATTTGAGGCGGTGGGCTTCCCCTTCCGGTCCGACTGGGGAACGCTGATCCCCGGGGGCGACGCGCCGTACCGGGTGTTCCTGACCAAAGGGGAGCACATCCTGCGCCTGACGGCGACCAATGCCCCCTATGCGGAGGTTTGGAAAAGGCTGGACGGAGCGGTCTCGGCCATGAAGGCGCTGGACCTGTACGTGACGGAGATCATCGGGTCGGACAGCGACGTGTACCGCATCTGGAAGCTGGAAAAATACATCCCCTCCATCAAGGCGGACCTTGGGGGGATGGTGGAAGACCTGGAAGCGGTCCGGGAGGGCCTTGGCCGGGTGATCGGGTCGTCCGGGAGCCTTGGGACCCTGGACGCGGCAATCCTGGACCTGAAGAAGCTTTACGCGGACCACAATCAGATCGCCCGGCGGGACGATGCCCTTTCTTCCGTCTATACCACCCTTTCCAACTGGGAGGACAGCATGATCTCCCAGCCGCTGGCGCTGGACCGGATCTTCCTGGCGGGGGAAAAGGACCGGATCCCGGAGGGGGGACTGGGCTTCTTTGAGGGGCTTGGGTACAATTTCAGCCATTTCGTCAGCTCTTTCTTCTCCCGGGAGGAGACGGCCCTGGGGGGAGGGGATGATGCCGTTACCGTCTGGGTGCAGCGGAACCGGGACTATGTGGACATGATGCAGCTCCTGGCGGACGAGTATTTCACGCCAGAGACCGGCATCCGGGTCAACGTCAGCTACTGCCCTCCGGGCACCCAGCTGCTGGTGCTGTCCAACGCGGCGGGCCAGCAGCCCGACGTGGTGACGGGGGTGGACCTGACCTTGCCCTTTGAGTTCGGCATCCGCAACGCCCTGGTGGACCTGAGTGCCCTGGAGGGGTTTGAGGAGCTGGTTGCCCCGCTGCCCAAGGGCTCCCGGATCCCGAATTATTTCAGCGGCGCGGAATACGGCATCCCCGAGGAGATCCGGGTAAAGGTGCTCTTTTACCGCACGGACATCCTGGAGAGCCTGGGGGTGCAGGTGCCCGAAACCTGGCCGGAGGCGATGGGGGTGCTGTCCACCCTGCTCCAGCAGAATTACGCGTTTTATTATCCCTACGGGGATTATCTGACCTTCTTTTTCCAGAACGGCGTGGATGTGTACACCCCGGACGGACGCGCCCTGGCCTTTACCAACGAAAAAGGGTACGCGGCGTACCGTCAATGGACCGAATTGTACGTCAAATACGGCCTTCAGCCGCAGATGAGCAGCTTTTACCAGCATTTCCGCATCGGGGACGTGCCGATGGGCATCGCGGACATCGATCAATACATCCAGTTTGACATGGCCGCTCCGGACATTTCCGGGGACTGGACCATCGCCCAGGTACCGGGCACAAGGGCGGAGGACGGGTCGCTGGTTCGGTGGCAGGCCGGCTCCCAGACCTCGGCGGTGATGTTCAGGACCACGGAGCAGCGGCAGGCGCGTGCCTGGACATTCCTGCGCTGGTGGCTGGACACGGAAACCCAGTGCCTGTTCGCCGAGGAGATGGAAAACAACTACGGGGAGGCCTTCCGCTGGTTCTCGGCCAACCTGGAGGTGGTGGAAAGGCAGAACTGGCCGGAAAGCCACAAGGCCGTGCTGCTGGACCAGATGCGCTGGTACAAACAGCTGCCCATGGTGCCCGGCGGCTCCTACATGACCAGCAGGGAACTGTGGAACGCCTGGACCCGCATCGTGGTGGACAAGGGCAATTACCGGGAGGAGATCGAGACGGCGGTGGAAGATATCCGGCTGGAGATCGCGATCAAACAGCGGGAAATGGGGTACATCGATCAGGAGGGGAACGCCCTGATCCCCATGTCGCTGATGACGGTGGACCATCCCGGGGAAAAGGGGGAATGAGCGTGCAAAGGATCCGGAAAATGCCGCTGCGGGAAAAAATCGGCGGAACATGGGCGCAGATGAAGACCGCCTGGATCGCCTACGCGCTGATCGCGCCCTTCATGCTCTGTTTTTGCATCTTCATCGTCGGGCCGGTGGCCTCCGCGACGGTGCTGTCCTTTACCAGCTACGATTCCATTCAGGCGCCTGTATTTACCGGACTGGACAATTTCGTCAAGATGCTCACCAAAGACGTGATCCTGATGAAATACGTGATCCCCAACACCCTTTTGTTTGCCGTGGTGGTGGGCCCGGTGGGCTATGCCCTGCAGTTCGGCCTGGCCTGGATGATCAACAAAGCGCCCAAACCCATGAAGAAGCCCTATATCATGGCCATCTACGCCCCCTCCATCGCGGGCGGCGTGCTGATCAGCGTGGTGTGGCAGGTGTTTTTCTCCTCGGACCGCCTGGGATACCTGAACGACTTTCTTCTGAACATGGGCTTCATCAACAATCCCGTGGCCTGGACCCAGGACAAGAACTGGCTGCTGCCCATCATGATGCTCGTGACGCTCTGGTCCAGCATGGGCGTGGGCTTTCTGTCCCTGTTTGCCGGCATGCAGAACGTGGACGGGCAATTGTACGAGGCCGGAAAGATCGACGGCATCAGCAGCCCGCTGCTGGAGCTTTTCTACATCACCATTCCCTCGATGAAGCCCCAGATGCTGTTTTCCGCCGTGATGGCCATCGTCAACGCCCTCAAATCCGGCTCCATCGGCGTCCAGCTTTCCGGGCAGAACCCCACCCCCAATTACGCGGGACAGCTGATCCAGAGCCATATCGAGGATTACGGCTTTGCCCGGTTCGAGCTGGGCTACGCCACCTCCCTTTCTTTCATGCTGCTGGTGGTGACCTATATCCTGTCCAGGGTTTGCTTCAGGCTCCTTGGCGCGAAGGAGGACGAGTGAGATGCAGACAAGGAAGATTCCCCTGGGACGGAAGATCCATCTGGGGCTGAAGCATTTCGGATACAGCCTGAGGCATATGCGCCTGAGCACCGCGGTGATCCTGTTGATCCTGACAGCGGTGGCGCTGGTTTCCCTGCTGCCCATCGTGTATGTGATCTGCAACGCCTTCAAGCCCCTGGAAGAACTGTTCCTTTACCCGCCGAGGTTTTTCGTGCGCAATCCCACCACCCAGAACTTTACGGATTTCATGTACGCTACCGACGTCTCCACGGTGCCGTTTACCCGGTATCTGTTCAACAGCGTGGTGGTGACGCTGTCGGCGACGGCGCTGATCATCGTCAGCTCCCTGTGCTGCGCCTATGCCTTTTCCAAGCTCCGTTTCCCCGGCCAGAAGGGCCTTTTCAGGATGATCACCATCGCGCTGATGTTCTCTCCGGAAGCGGTGGTCATCACCAGGTACCTGGTGGTGAACCGTCTGGGCCTGATCGACACGCTCTGGGCCCATATCCTGCCCCATCTGGCGCTGCCCATGGGCGTCTTCCTGATCAAGCAGTTCATGGATCAGGTGCCCAATTCCCTGTCGGAGGCGGCCAAGATCGACGGCGCAGGCGAAATGCGCATCCTCTGGAGCATCATCACCCCGGCGGTGCTGCCGGCGGTGGGGGCCGTTCTGATCATCGCCTTCCAGAACGTGTGGGGGGACATGAGCACCTCGACCCTGTATACCGTCAGCGAGTCCATGAAGACCCTTCCCTATTTTGTCAGCTCTCTCACCTCCGGGCTGACGGCCTCCTCGGTGGCCCGCAAGGGCGCCACGGCCGCGGCCGGCCTGCTGATGCTGCTGCCCAACTTTATCATCTTTGCCGTGCTGCAGAAGTCCATGATCGAGACCATGGTGACGTCCGGCATCAAATAAGCGCAGAAAGGATCGTGATGGTGTGAAAAGAAAGTTCTTGTGTCTGGCCGCGATCGCGCTTCTGTGCGTGCTGTGCTCCTCCCCGGTCCTTGGGGACGAGCCGCCCTACCGGTCCTACGCGTACACGCCGGACGGGTATCCCTTCTACATGCAGACCCCTTATGAGCCGGTGTCCATCCTGGGGCAGTACCTGTACCTGCCGGACGGGACCCGGATCGCCGGCCTGAACGCCCCGTCGGACCTGTGCCTGGGGGAGGACGGGAGCCTTTATATCGCCGACAGGGCCAACAACCGCATCGTGCGGATCACCATGGAGGGGGTGCTGCTTCAGGAATACGGCGCGGGCGTGCTGAAAGCCCCCGAAGGGGTCTTTGTCTCCGCCGACGGGACGGTTTACGCGGCGGACACCGGGCACGCCTCCATCGTGGTCTTTGAAAAGGACGGTTCCGTCCGCGCGACGCTGACCGCCCCGGACGACGTGCGGCTGACGGACATGATGTTCACGCCGGTGAAGGTGATGGTGGACGACCGGGGCTGCATCTACTGTCTGCTCAAGGGCGGCAACGAGGGACTGATGATCCTTAATGCCGGGGGCCGTTTCCAGGGGTATTTTGGCCGCAACGCCACCCAGCTGCCCCTGGGGGAGCGCATCAAGCGCCTCTTTTATACGGAGGAGCAGGTCGAAACCAACTCCAACGCGGTGGCCCCGTCCATCACCGGCATGTGCGTGAGCAAAAACGGCTTCATTTATACCGCCACCAGCAACCTGATGGATCTGCAGATCAAAAAATTCAACGCCAACGGCGACAACCTGTTTGCCAACGTCCAGACCCGCGTGGTGGTGGATAGAAGCACGTCCGCCATGTCCGCCGTATCCAGCCTGTATGTGGATCAAAACGGGCTGATCTACGCGGTGGACGCCTCCAGCGGCGCGGTGCTGATCTATGACGCCTATGGGAAACCCCTTATGATGTTCGGCGAGAAACTGGTGGGAAACGACCGGCGGGTGGGCTTTTTTACCGATCCCGCGGCCGTCTCCGCCCTGCCGGACGGGCGGCTGCTGGTGCTGGACCGGTCGTACAACGGCATCCACGTGTTCCGTCCCACCACCCTGACCAGGCGGATCCTTTCCGCGGTATCCCTGTACAACGACGGGCGCTACCTGGAGGCGGAAGCGTCCTGGAAACAGATCCTCAAGGCCAATACCAGCTACTACTGGGCCAACCTGGGCCTCGGCCGCATCGACTACATGAACGGGGACTGGCAGGCTTCGATGGACCGCATGGTGCTTGCCAGGAACCAGGAATACTATTCCGACGCCCTGTGGAAATACAGGGCGGAAACGGTGCAGAACAACGCTGCCCGGGTGATCCTTGTCCTGCTGGGGCTTTTTGCGATCCATACGGTGCTGAAAAAGCTCCTCCATTTCAACGTCGTGGAGAAGATCCGGGAAGGGCTGAGGGCCCTGCGCGGAAAGCTCCTCGTCCCCCTTTACCGCCGGTTCCCGGCGCTTGAAAAGCTGGCGGAACAGCTCAAATACGCGCCCAACGTCCTTAAGCACCCGGTGGACACCTATTACGACGCCACCCGCAGGGGAAAGGGGAGCGTCCTTTCCGCGGTGCTTGTGTACCTGGCGTTCCTGGGGATCATGCTCGCCTCCCGGGGACTGACCAGCTTTGTGTTCGATATGGAAGGGCTCCGGGGCGTGACGGGGGTCTCCTTCCTGCTGATGTATGTGGCGCCGGTGGTCCTTTGGGTGCTTGGGAACTATCTGGTGGGCGCGATCACCAAGGGGCAGGGCACCCTGAAGGGGATCCTGATCGGAAGCGTCTATGCCCTGATGCCCATGATCGTTCTGAGCCTGCCCCTGGCAGTTTTGAGCAACGCGCTGACGCTGTCCGAGGCGTCCATCTACCACCTGGCCCAGGTGCTCATTTTCCTTTGGACGGCGCTGCTTTTGTTCACCCAGGTGAAGGAGATCCACGGCTACGGCTTTGGAGAAACGGTGAAAAACATCCTGTGGATCCTTTTTGTGGCGGCCATGGCCGTGGTGGCGGTGCTGGCCGTCGCCGGGATCCTGATCCAGGGCTGGAATTTCCTCAACGAACTATTTAGGGAGCTGCTGGGCTATGTTTAAAAGAAAGCTGAAAAAGGCGCTGGTGTCGCTGGCGGTGCTCGCGCTGCTCATCGGCGCGGTGGCGGGCATCCGTCACCTGAACGCATCGCGGAACACGGACCCGGTGCTGTACGCGCAGGAGGAAGGGGCCGTCCCCAACGGGGAGCTGACCGTCCTTGAGGGAAGCGGCCTCAGATTGGTGGACGAAAACGAACAGCTGCAGCTGTGGGTGGATTTTGACGACGGCAACCTTCAGGTGGTCAACAGGGAGAACGGCTATGTCTGGCGGTCCGCGCCGACCGAGGAGGACATGCGCCTGGAAAAAAGCAATACCCTGTGGACCAACAACCTCAAGTCCCCCATCATGTTTACCTACGTACAGGAAAAAAGCGCGGCCAACTCCAAATACTCCAACACCCTTTCCGAAGAGGCCAGGGTGACGGTGTTCCGCCTGGAGCGGGGCGTGCGGGTCTATTTTGAACTGCAGGTCCACAAGGTCACCTTCGCTTACGACGCGTGCCTTGAGGACGGCGGGCTGTCGGTCTCCATGCCCTCCCACCTGATCACAGATCCGGGGGAGGTCTACAAAACCTCCAAGTCCGGCCGGGTCTCCCTGGACAAGGACGCGTCCTGCATCCTGGCGGAGATCTACCTGTTCCCGAACCTTGGGGCGGCCCGCAGCGATACGGGGCTGGAGGGGGCGCTGCTGGTCCCTGACGGAAGCGGCGCGCTGATCCGCTTTCAATCCGGGAAATACGTCAGCAGCCAGTACATCGCCTCCGTGTACGGGCCGGACATGGCCCTCGCGAACGGGTATGACAGCACCCTGAGGTCGGAACTGAAGCGGTCCCGGGTGGCCTTCCCGGTCTACGGGGTGATCCGGGAGGGCAACACGATGCTGGCTATGATCGACCGGGGGGAGACCCAGGCGGACGTGGTGGCCTCCCGGGCCGGGGTGCAGACCGGGTTCAACACGGTGGGCGTGCGCTATACCTACCGGATGAAATACAAGGTGATCACCAATTCCAGCACCGGGGACGGCTACCTGAATTACACGTCCTTTGCGGTGACCGAGCCCAGACGGGTCCTGTACGTCTTTGGGACCGGCGGCTATGTGGAAATGGCGGCCCGGTACCGGGAATACCTGATGGAAAAGTACGGCCTGACCCGGCTGGACGCGAAGGAGGCCCCCGCCCTGCAGCTGAACCTGGTGGGCGGGGACAAGGAAAGCGGCATGCTGGGGGACCGTTTCATCGCCATGACCACCTTTGAGCAGGCCGGAGAGATCCTCGGGCGGCTCAGCGCCCGGGGGATCGGGCGGATGGACGTGACGCTCTCCGGCTGGGCGAGGAAAGGGGAATCGGTCGAATATCCCCAGCGCTTCCCCCCGGCGGGGGAACTGGGCGGCAGCGCGGGGCTCAAGGCGCTGGTCCTCGGGGCCCATGCCGTCGGCGCCCGGGTCTATCTCAGGGACGACCAGGTGACGCTGAAGAGGACCGGCGGGCTGTCGGTGGGCAAAAACACCGTTTACAGCATTCAGGGCTATCCCCTGTTCGGCGGCGCTTTTGCCAACAGCGTCTTTATGAGGGAAAACTTTGAAAAGTCCCTGGGGCAGTACCTGGACCTGGGGGTGGACGGCCTTCTGGAGGAGGGGGCCGGCACGCTGCTGATGACGGATTACGCGCCGGAGACCGCGATCTCCCGCGCCGACGTTTTGAAGGCCCAGCGGGAATTGCTTGGGCGCATGACGGAGGCCTTTGGCGGCGTGCGGCTTTCCGGAGGCAACGCCTACGCGCTGATGGATCACGCGGTGCTGACCGACCTGCCATCCGGCAGCTACCTGACCATGCTGGACGAGACCGTTCCCTTCTATCCCATCGCGCTTCACGGACTGACGGAGTACCTGTGCGGCGATTACATGCGGTATTACGAGCAGAAAAGCCAGCTCCTGGAGGCCGTCGCCCGGGGGGGAAGCGTTTCCTTCACCCTGACGTGGGAGGGCACCGAAAAGCTGTCCCATGCCGATACGGCGGCCTATTATTCCACGGCCTTTGACCTGTGGGAGGAGGACGTGCTCGCTGTCTGGCAGAAACTGGAGCCCTTCCTGGCGGCGACCCGGGGCCAATTTATCACCGGTTTTGAGCGCCTCGCGGAGGGGGTCACGGCGACGGACTACGAAAACGGCGTCGAGGTGCTGGTGAACAACACGGACGAGGACCTGGAAATCCGGGGGAGGACCGTAAAGGCCCGGGACTTCTGTCTGGTGGAAGGGAGATGACGGGGAATGCGCAAAAGTTGGAACTATGAAAAAAAGCAGAAGCTGGTGGGGTTTTCCTTTGTGGTGCCCTGGATCATCGGCTTTGGCGTGTTCACGGCCTTTCCGCTTTTCTACTGCCTGTATATGGCCCTGAACAAGGTCCAGTTCGTGACCGATCATCTGGAAATGAGCCCCCTGGGGTTCGCCAATTTCCATAAAGCCCTGTATGAGGACGCGGAGATCCCGAACAAGCTGATGCAGACCTTTCAGCAGTCCCTTCTGATCGTGCCGCTGATCGTGGTGTTCGCTTTGATCATGGCCCTGATGCTCAACAGCAAATTTCCGGGCCGGGCCTTTTACCGGGCGGTGTTCTTCCTGCCGGTGATGCTGACAAGCGGCAACCTGATCGCTACGCTGACCAGCCAGGGGCAGGGGTCCATCAGCGTCCTCCAGTCCGGCACAGCGGCGGCGCTGGTGGCGGGCATCGGCGGGAGCCTGGGGGAGACGCTCAAGGTGGTGCTGGACAATTTTCTGGTGATCCTGTGGTATTCCGGGGTGCAGATGCTTTTGCTCATCGCCGGCATGCAGTCCATCAACCCCAGCACCTATGAGGCGGCCCGCATCGACGGCGCCGGCCAGTGGGAGATCCTGTGGACCATCACTCTGCCGGGGCTGATGCCGTTTTTGTTCATTTGCGTCATTTACACCATCGTGGACCAGTTCACGGCCTCCTTCAACCCCATTCTGGAGGTGATCAGCCACCATTCCGTGAACATCTCCACGGGGTACGGCTATGCCAGCGCCATCGCGTGGCTGTACTTCCTGGTGATCCTGCTGATCCTTGGCATCGTGATCCTGATCTTCCGCAAGTCCCTGGGACTGACAGTGCAAAGAAAGGAGAAGAAGGCATGAAAAAACCGCCCTTTCCCTCCCTGCCCTTTTTCCGGCAGGGCGGCGGTCAGACCCCGCTCGGGGCTTTCCTGCGCCGGCTCCCTCTGTATCTCATCCTGACGGCCTTTGCCCTTTTGTACCTGGAGCCGGTTTTGTATATGATCTCCATGTCCTTCAAAAGCGCCACGGACATCACCGACGCCACGGCCAAATGGATCCCGCACCAGCCCACCCTGGTCAGCCTCCGGTATGCCTTTGAGGCGATGAACGTGTGGCCGGTCTTTCTGGAGGACCGGGGACTGTGGGAGAACCTGATGCGGTCCAACCTGGTCGTGTCGCTTCTGACCACCTTCGTGCCGGCGTTGATCCAGGTCTATACCTGCGCCATCGCGGGGTACGCCTTCGCGAGGCTGACCTTTCCCTGCAAGCGGCTGCTGTTTGTGCTGCTTTTGACCTCCTATATCATTCCGCCTCAGACCGTCTTTATGCCTCTGACCTGGGTGTTCCGCTCCCTGGGGGTGATCAACAGCCCCATGAGCTTTATCCTGCCCGCGCTGTTCGGCGCCGGGCTCAAGGGAAGCCTGTTCGTGATCATCTACATGCAGTTTTTCAAAAAGCTGCCCGCCCAGCTGGAGGAGGCCGCCTATATCGACGGAGCGTCCACCTACAAGGTGTTTTTTACGGTCATGCTGCCCCTGGCCAAGCCGGCCAGGGTCACGGTGTTCCTGTTTTCCATGGTATGGCACTGGAACGAGACCTATCTGACGGGGCTGTTCTATACCCGGATCGGTACCCTGGCCACGGCCCTGGACGCCATCAAGCTGCCGGAAAACGATTATTCCATGACCATCATGGCGGTGAAAATGGCGGCCGCGCTGATCTTCGTTCTTCCGATGCTGGTGATCTACCTGTTCACCCAGCGCAGCTTTACAGAGAGCATCGAGCGCACCGGCATCGTGGAGTAAAGATGGACATGGACGCGAAAGGACGTTGACGAAAAGGAAGGAAAGAAGGAATGAACGCGAAAGAACTGAGAGCGGCCTTCCATGCCGGGGCCCGCGTTTACGAGGGAAGCCTGCTGCGTTTTGAGGGGGTCGAGGGATACGACGTGTACAACTGCTCCATTCCCTTTGAATGGGAGGGGAAAAAGTACCTCTTTGGCCGGGTGGAGCGCAGGGAGGATTTCGCCAACTCCGTCACCTGCCTGTTCGAGTCCGCCGGAGGGGACCGCTACACCCTGGTGCCCGGGGCGGTGACCTATCCCATCGAGGATCCGCACATCGTGGTGATGGACGGGGAATTGATCCTGGGGGGAACGCACGTGCGCAAGCGCGGCGGGGAGATCGACGAACTGTACGGATATTATTACCGGGGCAGGGACCCGAAGTTTCTGACCCATTTCACCTGCGGTCCCGCCCATATGAAGGACATCCGCCTGGTCCGGCTGCAGGACGGAAGGGTGGGCGTGTTTACCCGTCCGAGAAGCGCGGAGATCGCCGCCCGGTACGGCAGCGAGGCCGTGGTGGGGTTTGCCGTGCTGGAGGACGTGAACCAATTGGACTGCACCATTTCGGACCGGGCAAAAACCATCGATGGGCTTTTTGAACGGGGGGAATGGGGCGGCTGCAACCAGTGCTACCTGCTCCGGGACGGCCGCATCGGCGTCATCGGTCACCGCTGCTACCGGGAGCAGGAGGAGGGGACGGCGCTGCAGGTATACCTGAATATCGCCTTTGTCTTTGATCCCGCCACCTTCCGCGTCAGCGATATGAAGGTCATCGGGGACAAGCAAAGCTATCCCCCGACCCCCTGGATGCTGCCCTATCTGAAGGACTGCGCCTTTACCAGCGGCATCGTCATGCGTTCGGACGGCAGGGCGGACCTGTACAGCGGGCTCGGGGACGTGGCGGAGGGGCGCATCGTGATCGACGCGCCGTTTGGAAAACTGCTGTGAGGTGAGAAAAATGCCGTTTGTACGGGAAAAGGCCAACCCGCTGATCACGCCGGAGCAGGTCCGGCCGTGGCTTGAGGGGTTTCGGGTGATGGGGACCTTCAACGCGGGGGCGGCGCGCTTTGGGGAGGAGATCCTGCTGCTGCTCCGGGTGTCCGAAAGGCCGCCGGAGGCGGCGGAGGGGTTTGTGAATGTGCCGGAAATGACCCAAAGGGAGGGGAAATGGACGGTCGGGATCCGGACCCTTTCCCTTGGGGACCCGCGGTATGATTTTTCGGACCCCCGCAAGGTGCTGGACCGGGAGACGGGCAGCTATGTATTCCTGACCAGCATCTCCCACCTGCGTCTGGCCCGCAGCAGGGACGGCGTCCACTTTACCGTGGAGGACCGTCCGCTGATCCGTCCGGAGGGGGAACTGGAGGCCTTCGGCGCGGAGGACGCCCGGATCACCCGGATCGGGGACACCTATTACATCAATTACACCGCCGTATCCCGGCACGGCATCACCACCGCCCTTGCGGAGACGGAGGATTTTGCGCGCGTACGCAGGCGTGGCGTGATCTTTGTGACGGAAAACCGGGACGTGTGCATCTTCCCGGAAAGGATCGGGGGAAAATACCACGCCCTGGTGCGCCCGGTGCCCCGGCAGATCGGGGAGGCGAAGATCTGGACAGCCGCTTCGGAGGACCTCCTTCATTGGGGGGAATACGCGCCGCTGCCCCTGCCGCGCTTTGACTGGGACGGCATGCGCAACGGCGGCGGGGCGGTGCCCCTGAAAACGGACCGGGGCTGGCTGATCCTCTACCATGGGGCGGACAGGGAAAGCAACCGCTACAGCATGGGGGCGGCGCTGCTGGCGGCGGAGGACCCGCGCAAGGTGCTGGCCGTGTCCCGGGAGCCGGTTTTGTACGCGTCGGCGCCCTATGAGACGGAGGGGTTCTATCCCAACGTGGTGTTCAGCTGCGGCGCGCTCCTTGAGGGGGATACGGTGTGGATGTACTACGGCGGGGCGGACCGGGTGATGGGACTTGCCAGGGCGAATCTGACCGCGCTGCTTGACGGATTGGAGCGGACCTGACGCCTTGCAGGAAGAAGCGGGGACCGAAAAAAAGCGGGACAGACCTGAAGGGGCCTGTCTCTTTTTCTTGCAATCCGGGGGGATGTGCCCTACAATGAGAGGGGAAAAAGGAAAAACGGAAACGGAATAGAAAGAACGGGGGAAAGAAACCATGACCGTTTATGGAGCATTGGAGGGGGGCGGCACCAAAATGGTGCTGGCCATCGTCGGGGAAGACGGCGCGATCAGGGAAAAGACGGCCCTCCCCACCCGGACGCCGGAGGAGACCCTGCCGGAGATGATCCGGTTTTTCAGGCAGGCGCCCATCGCGGCCCTGGGGATCGGGTGCTTTGGTCCCCTGGACCTGGACCCCGCGTCCTCCTCCTATGGCCATATCACCTTTACGCCCAAGCTGGCCTGGCGGGAGTTTCCGATCCTGTCCGCCTTCCGGGAGGCGCTGGGGGTCCCCGTGGGGCTGGATACCGACGTCAACGGCGCCGCCCTGGCGGAGGGACGCCTGGGGGCGGCCCGGGGGCTGGGCAGCTGTTTGTATGTGACCGTGGGCACGGGGGTGGGCGGCGGGCTCCTCCTGGGGGGGAAGCCGGTGCACGGCCTCCTGCATCCGGAGATCGGCCACATCCCGGTCAGCCCGGTGCCCGGGGATCCCCTGTCCCGGGGCGTCTGTCCCTATCACAAGCACTGCCTGGAGGGCATGGCCTCCGGCCCGGCCATTGAAAGGCGGTGGGGAAGCCCCGCCCGGGACCTGGGGGAGGAGCATCCCGCCTGGGACCTGGAGGCAAAGTACCTTGCCCAGCTCTGCGCGACGGCCATGCTGGCCTTTTCCCCGGAAAAGATCATCCTGGGCGGCGGCGTGATGCAAAAGAAGTTCCTCTTCCCCGCCATACGCCGGGAGACCCTGGCCCTGCTGAACGGCTATCTGACCCATCCGGTCCTTGCGGCGGGGCTTGGGGAGTACATCGTGGAGCCGGGCCTTGGCACAGAGAGCGGCATCCTGGGGGCCTGGCTCCTGGCCGTGGAAGCGGCGCGGGCGCAAGAACGGGCCTGAGAGGGAGCCCGGACGATTCAACGCGCGTTCCTTTGCGCGGAAGGGAGGAAGGATGGAACTGCTCTGGTACCGCCAGCCGGCGGCGGAATGGAATGAGGCGCTGCCCCTTGGCAACGGGAGGCTCGGCGCCATGATCTTTGGCGGGACGGCGGTGGACCGGATCTGCCTGAACGAGGATTCCCTGTGGTACGGCGGCTTCCGGGACCGGGTGAATCCGGATGCCAAAGAAAGCCTGCCCCGCATCCGGGAGCTGCTCGCGCAGGGCAGGATCCAGGAGGCCCAGGAAATGGCGGAAGCGGCCCTGACGGCCACGCCGGACGGGGAAAGGCACTATGAGCCCCTGTGCGATCTGATCCTCCAGCAGCTGCACGGCGGGGCCGTGGCCGGGATGCACGGCATGCGCTCCCTGAGCGGGAAGGACATGCGTGCCCTGGAGATCCCCTGCCAGGAGTACCGCAGGGAACTGGACCTGCGGGAGGGGATCCACCATGTCTCCTACAGGCACGGGGAAAAGCAATTGACGCGGGAGGCCTTTGTGTCTTTTCCCCATCAGGTGCTGGCCATGCGGTGCGAGGGCTTTCCCTGCCGGATCCTGCTTCGGCGGGGGCGGTATCTTGGAAGGCTGGACGCCCTGGACGGGCAGACCCTGGTCCTGAGGGGGGAGACCGGGGACGGCGGCGCTGCCTATGCGGCCGTTTGCAGGGCCGTGGGGGACGGGGTGCATGTGACCGGCAATACCCTGTACTGCCCCGGGCGGTTTGACCTGTATCTTTCGGCCGCCACGACCTTTCGGGAGGCGGACCCGGCGGAGTACGCCCTGGACAAGGTCCGCGCGGCCCAGCGTGCGGGGTATGACGCGGTACGCCGGGCCCATACCGGGGATTTCCGGCCCCGGATGGAGGCCTGCACCCTGCGGTTTTCGACGGAGGACAGCGGGGAGCGCCTTCCGGCCGACGAACGGCTCCGCCGTTTCCGGGAAAAGGGGGAAGACCTGTCCCTGGTCTCGGACTACTTTGCCTTCGGGCGGTACCTGCTTTTGTCCTCCTCCCGCCCCGGATCCCTGCCGGCCAACCTGCAGGGGATCTGGAACGAGTCCTTTGCCCCGCCCTGGGACAGCAAATTCACCATCAACATCAACACGCAGATGAACTACTGGCCGGCGGAGACGCTGAACCTTGGCGAGGAACACCTGCCGCTGTTTGATCACCTTTGGCGCATGCTGCCCCACGGCCGGCAGGTGGCCCGGGAGATGTACGGGGCCCGGGGCTTCGTGGCGCATCACAACACCGATCTGTGGGGGGACTGCGCCCCCCAGGACACCTACCTGCCCGCCACCTACTGGCCGATGGGGGCGGCCTGGCTGTGCCTGCACATCGCCGAGCATTACCGGTTTACCGGGGACCTGGCCTTTCTCAAGGCGCATTATCCCCTGCTGGAGGAGGCCGCAGCGTTTTTTGAGGACACCCTGGTGCGTCTGCCGGACGGAAGCCTGTCGGTCAGCCCGTCCTGTTCCCCGGAGAACGTGTATGTGACTCCCGGCGGGGAGCAGGGCACCCTGACGGACTGTGCCGCCATGGACAGCCAGATTCTCTGGGCCCTCATGAGCGACCTGGAGGAGATGGGCGCGGTGCTGGGACGGGACACGTCCCGGTATTCGGCGCTCAAAAAGCAGCTGGTGCCCGTCCGGGTCCGGGACGGTTTGGTCATGGAATGGGGCAGGCCCTATGCCGAAGCGGCGCCGGGCCACCGGCACATCTCCCATCTGTTCGCCCTTTATCCCGGCTGTCAGATCACCCGGGAGCAGCCGGAATGGTTTGAAGCCGCCAAAAACACCCTCCGCCGCAGGCTGAGCCATGGGGGAGGGCATACCGGCTGGAGCCGGGCGTGGATCATCTGCCTGTGGGCCAGGCTGCTGGAGGGGGAGGAGGCGTGGGAGAACCTGCGCAGGCTGCTTTCGGATTCCACCCTGCCCAGCCTCCTGGACAATCATCCGCCCTTCCAGATCGACGGCAATTTCGGGGGCGCCGCCGGCATCGGGGAGATGCTGCTGCAGTCCCATGGAGGGCGCGTTCATATCCTCCCGGCCCGGCCGGCCGCCTGGAAGGCGGGGCGGGTCAAGGGCCTGCGGGTCCGCGGGGGCTATACGGCGGAGATCACCTGGGAGGGGGGCAGGTACCGGGCGGACTTCCGGGCGGACCGGGCAGGGACGCTGTGCCTTTCGGACGGACGGAGATTCGCCCACGAAGCCGGGGAGACCGTCACGGTGACGGGGGAGGAAACGCGGGGCTTGGGATGAGGAGGTCCTCCGGGCCTATTGGTCCGTGCCGGCGAACAGCCGGACAAAGTTGTAAACCCCCAGGTGCCACACGGCGAAATCGTGCCCGCCGTGGACCCGCTGGTCAAAGAAGTTGCCCTCGTCCAGCTGGCCGGTCATGCCCATGAGGCCCTGGGTGGCCGCGTTGGCGCTGGAAAGGGCGATGCCGTCCTCCAGCCCGCAGACGCTGTACAATACGCGCACCGGGAGGTCCCTGTGGGCGTTGAGGACGCCCGCGGTGACCAGGGCGGGGTTGGAGGTGGGGGCGGCGGAGAAGACGCCGAAGGCGCTGAAAAGGTCCAGGCACCTTCCGATGCCCAGGTTCAGGGTCTGCATGCCCCCCATGGACAATCCGGCCATGGCGCACTGCTCCCGGTCCTGAACAGCGACGGGATACCGCTCCGCCAGGGCGGGCAGCAGGTCGTTCCTCAGCTCCTGGTCAAACAGGTAATACGGGCTGTAATCCTCCGCCTTTCCGGCCCGGCCGTTGGGGGTGACCACCAGGAGGGGACGGATCTCCCCCCGGTCGATGAGGTTGTCCAGGATGTTCCTCAGCCGGGAATCCTTTTGGGGCAGGCCCCAGGAGGCCTCGTTGTCCCCCAGGCCGTGACAGAGGATCAGAAGGCTGCAGGGAACCTGGGGGTCGCAGCCAAAGGGCAGGTAAACCCAGGCGGTTTTTTCGTATCCGGCCCCGTCCCCGGCATAGTCATGGGCGGTGTAGGTGAATTTTTCCACCGTGCCCTTTTTCGCGCAGGGCATGGTATAACGGGCGGGAATGGCGTTCTCCACGGAGCCCTGCTCGCTCCGGAGGACCTTTTCCATTGCCTCCTGGGTGGCGAAGGCCTGCAGGGAGCGGAGGGTGCCGCTGCCCTCCAGGGTGATATACAGGTCATGCACGCCTATAAGGGACAGCGTCCTGCGGCTTTCCTTCTGGACGGGGCGGAACAGCGCCGTCAGGGCCGGCTCCCCCTCCGGGGAGTCCACATGGATCCGCACGGTCAATTCCGCCTCCGTTTCAGCCTTCAGGCGTATCAGGGCCGCGCCGCCGGCGAAATCCAGGCCCCGCAGGATAAGCGGCTCCTCCGCGGGGGAGGCGTTCAGGACGATCTCCGTATAAGGGTCCGGGGCGGCCTCGCCCAGGGCGGGCAGGGGCAGCAGGGTGAGCAGCAGCAGGACAAGCAGCGGGATCTTCATGGCGTCTCCTTTCGGTTTTCTTTTGTCAGCGCAGGGGAGGAAGGGCGCGGAGCGCGGCGGCGATGACCCGGGCGATGCGTTCATGGCCGAGGGCGTTGGGGTGCAGGCGGTCGGTCACGGGGTCGTGGAAATAGGCTCCGTAGACCTCCGACGCCGGCAGCAGGCCGCTGTCACGGTACAGGTCGATGACCGGCAGGCTCCAAAGGTCGGCGGCCCGGCGCACCGCAGAAACATAATCGTCAATGAACAGGCCCTGGGCGTTGGCCCAACTTTCGTCCGGCTGGACATTTTGGGGGCCGAAGGTCGCAAAGCCCCGGTGGATGGGGGTCATGGCGAGGACCTGGGCCCGGGGGAAGGCGTTTTTCGCTTCGCTCATCAAAAGGTTCAGCCTCCCGCAGAAGCAGCGCGCGTCCATGACAAATTCCCGGTGGAGGCGGCGGACGGTCTCCCCGTTGTGGTTGACCGTTTCCTCCTTTGCGGTAAAGAACTCCCCCAGGGGCACCCCGTGGTTGAAATCGTTGGTGCCGCCAAAGAGCAGGACCGCGTCGACGTCCGGGTGCTCCCGTTCAAGCCGCTGGACAAAGAAGAGCATCTGATCGGTCTGGGCGCCGTTGACCCCGTAGTTGAGGGCTTCGATGCCCAAGTCCTCGCTCAGGTATTGGGGGTAGGCCTTTTCGCTGCCCACGCCCTCGGTGATGGAATCGCCAATGAACGCTACGCGCTTGAGGCGCCAGGGTTCCTGATTCGTCTGCATGTTTTTCCCTCCGTCCTTCTGGTTCGGGTCCCGCGGGAGGACCGCGGCACCATTATACCAGACGGGGAGGCTGGAGGGGGAAAAAAACGGAAAAAAAGCCCCCCCTTCCGGCGGGAAAGAACCCCGGACTCCCCTGACGATTGAGAATGATTCCGGAATTTGCCGAAATTCGAAATACCCTTGCGAATTTCGGCAGGCCTTGGGAAATGCCGCAAAAAAAACGGAGTGAACCTGCTGGCGGAAGCCGGGAAAGGAGCACAATATGATCGAAATGGACTGCACCTGTGTTCAGAAGCATCATGCCATCCCGACGGAAGCCGTTGAGATCTCCTTTGGCGCCCTCGAAAAGGCGCCGGAACACCTTCGGGGATACCATCGGATTTTCCTGGTGGCGGACGAAAACACCTACGCCGTGGCGGGAAAGCGGGTGGAGGCCCTTCTGAGGGAGCGGGGCATGCTGTCCCATGTCTTCGTGCTTCCTGCGGGGGCGCTGCCCACGGCCGAGAACGTGGGCAAAGTGCTGATCGAGGCGGGACGGGACGCGGACCCCTACGATATCAACGCCTTCTCCCTGAACCCAGACTACCTTTTGGCGGTGGGCTCCGGCTCCGTCAACGACACGTGCCGCATGGTCAGCTACCGCCTGGGCATCCCCTACGGCATCGTGGGCACCGCTCCCTCCATGGACGGCTACGCGTCGGTGGTGGCGCCCCTTTTGAACGGGCGGCGCAAGATCGTCTATACCTGCACCATCGCCCGGCACATCCTCATTGACCTGGAGGTGAACGCCGCCGCGCCCTATCCGCTATTGCTCAGCGGCGTGGGGGACATGATCGGCAAGTACGTGGCTATCCTGGACTGGGAAAACAGCCGGGACCGCACGGGGGAATACTACTGCGAAAAGATCGCCGGCATGGTGCTTTCGGCCACGGACAAATGCATTTCGGCCTCGGAGGCGCTTGAAAAACGGGACCCGGACGCGGTGCGCAGCGTCAGCGAGGGGCTGATCCTCTCCGGCGAGGGCATCGCCTTCTGCGGCTCCTCCCGCCCCGCCTCGGGGACCGAGCACATGATCGGCCAGACCTGGGAGGTGATGGACGTGGAGGAGGGCAAGGTGCCCAACCTCCACGGCATCGAGGTGGGGGAGGCCACCTTCGCGGCGATGGAGATCTTCCGCAGGCTGCATGGGGAGACGCAGGACGCTTCCCTGCGCGCCCTGATCGAAAAATACCTGCCCGCCTTCGACCGGGTGGAGGCGCTGCAAAGGAAACTGAAGATCCCCTTCACCGTCACCGACCGGGGCCGGTTCGTGGAGGGCATCCTGCGGGGAAGGACCTTCCGGGAGAGGTATACCGTGCTCCAGTACCTGTATGAAAAGGGAAAGCTTAAGGAATACGCCGAGGCCGTCTATGCCCCGGTCATGGAGAAGTACTGCTTTGGCACCTTCCGGGAGCGGTTCCCGGACTGGGAGAAAGGGATTTAAGCAGTCAAAAGGGAACGGCGTCCGCACCGGAACGGGAACGTGACAAAGCGCAAAAAAACGCCTTCTGCGCGAAAGGAACGCGCAGAAGGCGCAGAAACGGATCTGAAGGGCCTTTGGGCCGTCGGGTCCATTTTATTTTTTCTTTTTCGACATCCGCCGGACAGTATAGATCGCAAGCGCGATGGAGAAGATCAGCCCCACCGCGGCGATCAGCGGCTGGCCGCTGGGGGTCTTGGGCTCAATATCCACCGAGGACAGGATGCTGGAGCCGATGAACAGAACGCAGGCGAACAGGGCCAGGACCACGTTCAGGGTGGTTTCGTTGATGCCCTTGAGGAAGTCGTCGTACCCGGTCAGCTCAAATTGGAAGCATCTCGTATCGAAGGTCCTGCTTTAGGTAGAAGGGAGCACATTAACGAAAAATGGTGGGTGCAAGGCTGCTGACGATCGAATCACAGTGCTGCAACAGGGGCTGTCTCAAAGCATCATCGAAAGGAAGGATGTGAGAGACACGCCGAATCAAAACCACCGGCTAAGCCGGTGGTATGCACCGTGCCTTCAAGGCAT
>CAMJUL010000025.1 GCA_946408995.1 uncultured Clostridia bacterium
ACCGGGCGGGTTCGGGTCTCTCACCCGTTAGAAACGTGCGCCGCCGGGCGCACCAAAAAACCGGCCATCGGGTCTTCCTTCCGGAAGAACATGATGGCCGGAAACCCTTTATTTCTGGGCGTTTTTGGGCAAAAGAAAGGACGCCGATATCGTATCAATATCAGCGTCCTTAGGTGGTGGGATTAGTAGGGCTCGAACCTATGTTCTCAGTTCGCAATAGTCGCCTGGCTGCGCTGCCGCTTGCCATGCTCCTTTGCTCACTGGGCCTGCGCCCTGCCTTCATCCGTCACTGACGGCGGCAGGGCTGCAGCCCCTCCACGATCGTTCCGGTCATAGGTTCGAGCTCATACATTCGAACCATAGAAAAAGGACCCCCCAGAGGAGTCCCTTTTCTATGGTGGGATTAGTAGGGCTCGAACCTATGACCTCCACGATGTCAACGTGGCGCTCTAGCCAACTGAGCTATAATCCCAAGCGCTTGTTTAGAATACCACAGGTTTTGTCTAATTGCAAGTCTTTTTTTGGTCGGGCAGAAAAACTTTCTCCTGCACAGCCGCAAGCCAAAGGGACTGTGAAGAAAAGGATTGAAGAAGCCTGAGCTTCGAAGCTCTTTTTCAATATCATCCCAAAGGATCAGGTCCGGATGCACAGAAGCACAATGCGCTCCTTCTGAAAGCAAACAGGGATTCGTCTTTGGAATACCGCCGGGAACTGAGAAGGATGCTTCGGGAAGGCGAATTGAGCCGGCTGCAACCGGAGGAATCATGTTAGCAAACCGGGGACAAAGCTGATAGAAGGATGCCAATCAATAAGGAGTGCCGGAATGATGAAAAAATGGACTGTTATCCTGCTGGCAGTGCTGATGGCCGTCTGCTGTGCCTCCGCGGAGGCATTTGAGGCAAAATAGATCGCGCTGCGGGATCTGGAAAGCGACCCTGAAGAGAGCGAAAGCTGCCAGATGGCTCCGGAAGCAGAAGCAGCAGAGATTCTTTCCGCCCTGGGCAGGCAGTCCTGCAGCAGGCTGTGCCTTTCCGGCGGGTTTCGGAACGTCCGCGCGGGGATCGGCATTGACCTAAGCAGCTTCGAGATCTCATTGACGCTGCCGGAGGACGGGCCGGAGATGGAGAAGATGGGAAAGATCGACTTTGATGGGACAAGGGGCAGTGTGCCCTTTTCTGCTGCTTACTCTTATTAATATACGATGATAATGAAAAGGAGCTGTGAAGCCCAGGATTCTTTCATCCTTTTCTTCACAGCTCCGTCAAGCACGGTTATTGGGCCGTCTGGGTCTTTACCAGGCTCTGAATGCGTTCCCATTCGGCCAGAATGGCTTTCTGATGACTGACCGCATAGGGGCCTGTGGCCTCGGCCTCATACATCAGCCTGGGGAAATGCAGGCAGACGTGTCCGTCCAGATTGTTGCCCGGGGTATGGTCCACCTCGTGCCCATGGCTGTGGGTGGAGGCCAGGTAGACAGACCCGTCATCGAAAACGACCCACACCGCGTGCGGCGTCCAGGAATTGGTGCCGCAGACCTGGTACATCAGGGCCGTGTCCACCGCGGAGGGCGTTTCACCGTCGGCATGCTTGCCGAAGGAGAACAGATGCAGGCGGTAGCTGATGCCCGTCACCGGGTCAAAGATCCTCACGTCCGGCATCAGCTTGGCCTTTCCGCGGATCGCCGTGTACCAGTTGGCGTTGATCACCTGATCCGCGGTCGGCGTAAAATCGACCTGCGAAGGCTGCGGAGAGGTGACGGGGACCGTCTGCCCGGTGGGCGACAGGGTCACCACCGGCACCGTCACCTGCACGGTGGGCATCAGCGTGACCGGGGCGGGGGTGGCCGTCGGGGCCGAGGTCGCGGTACGGTAGGACAGGGCCGCGCTTCCGTAAAGCTTCACCAGGGTCTGCTCGCCCGCGATCCCGTCCGGGGACAGTCCGTTGATGTTCTGGAAGGCGATCAGGGCCTTCTCCGTCGCGCTGCCGAAAATGCCGTCCGCCGTTTGGGTCAGGTATCCCAATTCCCTCAGGCGCTGCTGGAGCAGCGTCACCTGATCCCCGCTGTTCCCCCGGCGCAGCACGCCCTTCAGCCTGGGCGTGGGCGAAACCCGCACCGTCGGTCTCGGGGTCATGGTTGGTCTCGGGGTCCTCGTAGGCCTGGGCGTCGCCGTTGGCCTCGGGGTATTGGTGGGACGGGGCGTCGAAGTGGGGCGTGGCGTCCTCGTGGGACGGGGCGTTGCCGTCACCCGGGGGGTATTGGTCGGCCGGGGCGTCAAAGTGGGGCGCGGCGTATTCGTAGGCCGGGGCGACGCCGTAGGCCGAAGGGTGGGCGCCTTGGTATGCACAGGGATCATCGTGGGCGATGGCGTCGCCGTAGGCCGGACCGTGGGGACCTGCGTGGGCACCCTCGTCGGCACGGGGCTCCGGGTGGCCCGGGGCGTCGAGGTCGGCCGCGTGGGCACGGGCGTCGAGGTCGCTCTAGGCGTCGCGGTCAGCCGGGGGGTCGCCGTGGGGTTCACCGTTTTATAGGCGGCCGGCGGCTGGGTGCGAATGGCTGCGGGCCGGGGCGTCACCGTCGGGGCCGCCGTGGTCCTGCCTTTGGCAGTATAGGAATACAACGTTTCCAGGGTCTTCTTCCCGGCGATGCCGTCCGGCGTGATCCCGTTGGCCCGCTGGAACAGCTTGAGGGCGTTTTCCGTCGTCTCCCCGAAGATCCCGTCCGCCTTGCCATTCAGGTAGCCCAGTTCTTTCAGGCGCGTCTGCAGGGCCTCTACCTCGGGGCCCTTGCTTCCCGCACGCAGCACCGCGTTCTGGTAAGGAATGCCGGTGGGCACCTCCGTCGGTCCTGCAGGCGAGGGTTCCGGAGAGGGCGTGCCCATGGCCGGGACCGCGATGGCGGAAAACATCAGGTTCTGCGTGGCCAGGCCTGCGATGCCGTCCACGTCCAGGGCGTTCATCTGCTGGAAAGCCTTGACGGCTTCGATGTCGTCTTCGTCATAAACGCCGTCCGGTTCGATCGCATAATAGCCCAGTTCCACAAGACGCGCCTGCAGGGCCTTGACCACGGTCCCTTCCATGCCGGAAGTGATCACGATCACGTTCCCTGCAGTGATCTCCGTGGCCGCCGGGGAAACCAGCGAATGCACCGCCCCGGGGGTCGGGGTCGCCGCGGCGCCTGTGGGAACAGGCGTTCTTGCTTTCGCCCTGTTGTATTCGGCGTTCAGGGTATTAAGGGTCAGGGCCCCCGCCACGCCGTCCGGACTCAGGCTGTTCTCCCGCTGGAAGCGGATAACGGCGTCCCGGGTGGCTTCATCGTATACATCTGAGATTTTTCCCGTATAATAGCCAAGCAGGGTCAGTTTCTCCTGAAGGGCCTTTACAGCCTCCCCCGTGCTGTTGAGGCGCATGATGCCCCTCCCCAGCGGGGACAGAGTCAGGATGCTGACCTTAGTGCCCTTGCTGTTTCTGGGCTCGCCCTCGTAAAGAAGGGTCTGGGTTTCGGCGTCCGCGATCCCCGTCGCGTCCAGCGCGTTGCGGGTCTGGAAGGCCTGAACGGCCTTCGCCGTGGAAGCGCCGTATTTGGCATCCACCTTTCCCTTGTAAAAACCCAGTTCCGTCAGTGCGTTCTGCAGCGCCTTGACATACGCCCCCTCCGATCCGTCGGCAAGGGTCGGATAGGTCTCCTCTTCCGTGCCCGACATGCGGTAGGAGAGGGGAACGTTTACGAATTCCGCCGCCACATACCCGGTTCTGTTGCCGAAACGTACCTGCAGGTACTCCCCGGACATGGCGATCACCTGGATCTCCGCCCCCTGAGGGATGGTCAGGATACGCTCCGTGTCGGTGCCCATTCCCTTGCGCAGGTTCACCGAGACGCGGGTGGTGGTCTGGTAGGGATAGGATTGTACGGGGGCCGCGGTATTGTCCGGCGCCGGGGTCACATGGACCATGTATTCCCCGTCCGCCGTCAGGGCGCTGTCCGAATACAAAAGGGTCAGCGTTTTTGCCCCCGCCTTCCCGTCCACATACAGGCCGTTGTTTTTCTGGAAGTCTTTGACGGCCGACACGGTTCCCGCGCTGCAGGTCTCCGTCAGGGCGCCGGTATAATAGCCCAGCACCGTCAGCCGCTGCTGCAGGGCCCGGACCGCCTCGCCCTTGGTGCCCGCTTTGATCTCCGCGCTTTTCAGGGGCGCCGCGTACCCGGTCCTGGTCTTTCTGCCGGAAGCGTCCGTCACCCGTTCCTCATACAGCTTTCTCTGGGTCGCCGCGTCGGCGATCCCGCTGATGGACAGGCCGTTGGCCTTCTGGAAGGCCGAAACCGCCTCAAACAGCGCCTGGGTATAGGCGCCGTCCCTTTCGCCGGCGAAATACCCCAGTTCCTTCAGCGCATCCTGAAGCGAGCGCACGGCAAGCCCCCGGGACCCGTTCTGAAGGGTCAGGTACTCCTCCGTCAGTTCTTCCACGGACGCCATGTCCAGCGCGCCTTCCGTGCGGAAGTACCCCGCGGACGCATATCCCTGGCGCCCCTCATAGGCGACAATATAAAAACCGTTGATTTCTCCCCGGACCACCACCGCTTCCCCTTTTTCAAGGGTCATGAGGATCACGGAGGATTCCGACGGGCCCTGTCTCAGCTGAAGACGCGCGGTGGTGTACGCAACAAACGGATATTCCTCTGCCGCGCCTGCCGGAAGCAGCGTGAACAGGATGACTGACACTGCCAGGATCGACATCAGTTTTCGCAGCATGATCGTTGCCTCCCACTTTTCCTTGTCCTGTTATTTTATTTCTTTTTTGTTACAATGTCAATACAATTATGTTAACTGTTGTAACAATGCCGTGTCCGGTCCTTTGTCCGGGCGGTTTAAAGCGCCGTTTTGGACGATCCAAGCGATTTGTTCAAAAAAAAACGGTGTCAAACCCTGTGCGTTATGCTATACTGCTTCTGCCGCGGCGCTCCCCTGTCCTTGGCCGGCCGGAAAGGAAGCCTGACGCCGTGGTCAGTCTGTCCGCAAAGGAGCCTTCTTATGAAGCGCATTGTGCTTACCGGCGGCGGGACCGCCGGACATGTCACCCCCCATCTCGCCATCCTCCCCTCCCTTCTTGAGCGGGGCTATGAGATCCATTACGTCGGCACCCCCGACGGCATCGAACGCTCCATCATGGAGCCGCTGGAGGGCGTCACCTATCATCCGGTGGAGAGCGGCAAGCTGCGCCGCTATTTCGACCTGAAAAACGTTACCGATGCCTTCCGGGTGATCCGGGGCATCGAAGAAGCCAAAAAGCTCATGCGGGAATTGCGTCCGGACGTCTGCTTCAGCAAGGGCGGATTCGTCTCCGTGCCCGTGGTGCGGGGCGCCGCCGCGGCAGGGGTCCCCATCCTCTGCCATGAGAGCGACCTGACCCCCGGACTTGCGAACAAACTCAGCGCCCGGTTCGCCAAGGTCATCGCCTGCACGTTTCCGGAATGCGTGGAGGCCGTGGGGTCCAAGGGGGTCCTGACCGGGACCCCTCTGCGCGCCTCCCTTTTTGAGGGTCGGCGGGACAAAGGCCTTCAGATCAGCGGTCTCGATGGGGAAAAGCCCGTCCTTCTGATGACCGGCGGCTCCCTGGGGGCCCAGGCCGTCAACAAGGCCCTCCGGGAAGCGCTTCCGGCCCTGCTGAAAAGCTTTGACGTCCTCCACCTGACCGGCAAAGGCAACCTGGATCCTTCCCTTTCCGGCCTGAAAGGGTATTCGCAGTTTGAATTCGTTTCCGATGAAATGCCCCATCTGCTTGCCTGCGCCGACCTTGTTTTGAGCCGCGCGGGTTCCAACACCCTCTGTGAGCTGCAGGCCCTGAAAAAGCCCATGCTGCTGGTGCCCTACCCCTCCTCCGCCAGCCGGGGGGACCAGATCCTGAACGCCGAAAGCTTCCGCCGCCGGGGGCTCGCCCATGTCCTTCCCCAGGACCAGATGACGGCGGAAAGCCTGACCGACGCCCTGTTCCGTCTTTACGGGGAGCGGGACACGCTGCGCTCCGCCCTGGAAAAAGCCCCCGCGGCCAACGGAACGAAAAAAATCCTTGCGCTCATCGAGGACATCCAAAAGAAATAGCCTTTACAAATCCCCCGTCCTTGGGGTATAATTTGCCTTGACGTTGAAGGAGACGGGCGGACGCATGCCCCTTCAAGCGACCCGGCGGCGGTGGAAAGCCGGGAGGAAAGCGTTCCGCCGGATCACTCTGGAGTCTCTGTTTGAAGAAGCAGCGCCGGCCGCGTTACAGCCAAAGGAGCGGGACGGTCCCAGGTTCGGCCGTCCAACTCGGGTGGCACCGCGGAATCATCCGCCCCGGGAAAGATCCCGGGGCGGTTTTTTGATTTGAAAGGAAGGGAACTATGTACCGGAAAGTATCGACAGACCTCAACTTCGCCGAACGCGAAAAAGAAGTGCTCGCCTTCTGGAAGGAGCACGGCATCGTCGAAAAGAACGCCCACCTCCGGGACGGGGCGAAGGACACCTTCACCTTTTTTGACGGGCCCCCCACCGCCAACGGCCGTCCCCACATCGGCCATGTGGAAACCCGGGCCATCAAGGATCTGATCCCCCGGTATCAGACCATGAAGGGCAAAAGCTGCCTGAGGAAGGCCGGCTGGGACACCCATGGGCTTCCCGTTGAATTGGAAGTGGAGAAAAAGCTGGGACTGGACGGCAAGCCTCAGATCGAAAAATACGGCATCGAGCCCTTCATCCAGGAATGCAAAAAAAGCGTCTGGAAATACCTTCACGAGTGGGAAGACATGAGCGAGCGGGTCGCCTACTGGATGGACATGAAGGACCCCTACGTCACCTATCACGACAATTACATCGAAAGCGAATGGTGGAGCCTGAAAGCCATCTGGGAAAAGGGCCTTCTCTACGAAGGCCACAAAGTGGTCCCCTACTGCCCCCGGTGCGGCACCGCGCTTTCCAGTCACGAGGTGGCACAGGGCTACAAGAGCGTCAAGGAATACTCCGCCTTCGTCCGCTTTAAAGTGGTCGGGCAGGAAAACACCTACATCGTCGCCTGGACCACCACCCCCTGGACCCTGCCCAGCAACATGGCCCTGTGCGTCAACGAAAAATACGACTACGCCTTCTTCACCTTCCGCGGAGACACCCTGATCATGGCCAAGGACCTGATCGAAACCGTCTTCACCGACGAGAAGGACCGCGCGGACATCACCGTGACCCGCGTCGTCAAAGGAGCCGACCTGAAGGGGATGCGTTATGAGCCCCTCTATCCTTATATCCATGCGGACAGGGAAAAGGCCTGGTATGTCATCTGCGACGATTACGTGACCCTGACAGACGGCACCGGCGTCGTCCACCAGGCCCCGGCCTTCGGCGAGGACGACAACCGCATCTGCCGCAAAAACAACATCCCCCTGGTTCTTTTGGTAGACGCGCAGGGCCGCTTCATGGAGGGCACCCCCTGGGCCGGCCGGTTCGTCAAGGAATGCGACGCGGACATCATGGACGATCTGCGTTCCCGGGGGCTTCTGCTCAAAAAAATGCTCTTTGAGCATGAATATCCCTTCTGCTGGCGCTGCGACACCCCCCTGCTGTATTACGCCCGCCCCACCTGGTTCATCAAAATGACCGAGGTCCGGGACCGCCTTGTGGCCAACAACCGGTCCGTGCAATGGTATCCGGACAACATCAAGGAAGGCCGCATGGGCAACTTTGTGGAGAACGTGGTGGATTGGGGACTGAGCCGGGAGCGCTACTGGGGCACGCCCCTGCCCGTATGGAAATGCGAGGACGGCCATATCCACGTCATCGGCAGCCGGCAGGAATTAAAGGACATGGCGGTGGGCGATGCGGACGTGCCGGAGCTTCACCGGCCTTACATCGACGGCGTCGTCATCCGCTGCCCCCACTGCGGCAAGGACATGCACCGGGTCAAGGAAGTAATCGACTGCTGGTACGATTCCGGCGCCATGCCCTTTGCCCAGTGGCATTATCCCTTTGAAAACAAGGACGTTTTCCAAAAGCGCTTCCCGGCGGACTTCATCAGTGAAGCCATCGACCAGACCCGGGGCTGGTTCTATACCCTGCTGGCAGAATCCACCCTGCTGTTTGACCGGGCGCCCTTTGAGCACTGCGTCGTCATGGGCCATGTCCAGGACAAGGACGGCCGCAAGATGAGCAAGCATTTGGGCAACGTGGTGGATCCCTGGACGGTGCTGGACAAGTTCGGCGCCGATGCCGTCCGCTGGTACTTCTACTCCTCCTCCGCCCCCTGGCTGCCCAGCCGCTTCTATGACGAGGCGGTCAGCGAAGCTGCCGGCAAGTTTATGGGGACCCTCTGGAACACCTACGCCTTCTTTATCCTGTACGCGGACATCGACGGCTTTGATCCCAAGGCCCATCCCCTTTCCGCGGTGCATCTGACCCTGATGGACAAATGGATCCTCAGCCGGCTGAATTCCACCATCCGTACCGTGGACGAGAGCCTGGCCTCCTACAGCATTCCCGAGGCCTCCAGGGCGCTGACCTCCTTCGTGGATGACCTGAGCAACTGGTATGTCCGCCGCGGCCGCGAGCGTTTCTGGGGCAAGGGCATGGCCGGGGACAAGGAAGCCGCCTTCGCCACCTTGTACAGCGTGCTTGAGACCCTCTGCAGCCTGATCGCGCCCTTCGTGCCCTTCATGGCTGAAAGCATTTATCAGAACCTGGTGCGCAGCGTACAACAGGACAAGCCCGAATCCGTCCACCTGACTGATTTCCCCGTCGCGGACGAAACGTATATCGACACCGATATGGAAAACCAGATGGCTGCCCTGATCGAGGCGGTCCAGCTGGGCCGCGCCTGCCGGAACCAGGCCAACCTGAAGGTGCGTCAGCCCCTCAAGACCCTGTTCGTCAAGGGCGCCGCCTTCTCCGAAGCCTTTGCCGCCCTGGCGGAGGACGAACTGAACGTCAAGAAGGTCGAGTTTGTCCGGGACGCTTCCGCCCTGACCGATTACCGCCTCAAGCCCCAGATGAAAACCCTCGGCCCCCGCTACGGAAAGCTGCTTGGCAAGATCCGTGAAGCCCTGCTCCGGCAGGACGGCAGCGCCGTGGTCTCCGCCTTTGAGCGCGGGGAAGCCCTGACGCTGGACCTGGACGGGACGCAGGTGGTCCTGGAGCGGGCCGACGTGCTGACCGAGCCCATCCAGCGGGAAGGCCTCGCCACCCAGAGCGCCGGGGAAATGACCGTGGCCCTGGACACCGCCCTGACCGAGGACCTGATCCGGGAGGGCTTTGCCCGGGAGGTCATCAGCAAGCTTCAGACCATGCGCAAGGAGTCGGGCCTGGATGTCACCGACCGCATCCTGGTCACCTTCTGCTGCGGGGACAAGCTTGCCGGGGCTCTTGAGCAATACCGCGCCATGATCTCCTCCAGCGTCCTGGCTGTAAGCTTTGAGCGTGTTGACGCCTGCGATGGCCGGGAGTGGGACATCAACGGCGAAAAAGCGGTTTTCCGCATCGAAAAGGCCGTCTGACCTTCAAAAGGCCAAAAAGGTGCACAAGGGCTGCCCTTGCCGGCAAAATGCCGGCAGGGCAGCCTTTTTTGATCCCTTATTCTGTTTGCGGGGCCGGGCATAGCTTGCCCGGCCTCGCTGTCAGCACATAAATCCGCAAAAAAAGCTGCCGGCACCCAACGGATGCCGGCAGGCAGGTCTTCCGCGCTCCGGATACCCGGGGAGCGAAGGCTTATTCTTCTTCGTCCTCTTCGATATGGGCGTTTTCGATGATCTTCTTCGCCACATCGCCGGGGACCTCCTCATAGCGCTCAAAGCGCATGGTGAAGCTTCCCCTGGCCTGGGTCATGGAACGCAGGTCCGTAGCATACTTGAACATTTCCGCCTGGGGCGCTTCCGCGGTCACCCGCTGCAGGCCGTTGATCTGATCCATGCCCATGATGCGGCCGCGGCGCTTGTTCATGTCGCCCATGACATCGCCCATGTACTCATCGGGAACAAAGACTTCCACATGCATGATGGGCTCAAGCAGCACCGGGTTGGCATCGGCGCAGCCCTTCTTGTAGGCAATGCGGGCAGCGGTCTTGAAGGCCATTTCGGAGGAATCCACCGGGTGGTAGGAGCCGTCATACAGCTTGGCATGCAGACCCACCATGGGATATCCGGCCAGAACGCCCTTGACAATGTTTTCCCTCAGGCCCTTTTCAACGGAAGGAATGAAGTTGCGGGGAACCGCGCCGCCGACAACGGCGTCCTCAAACTCGAACTGGACGTTGGTGTCGCCGATGGGAGAGAACTCGATCCACACATCGCCGAACTGGCCGTGTCCGCCGGACTGTTTCTTGTGGCGGCCCTGGCAGGAAACCGTCTTGCGGATGGTTTCCCTGTAGGGGATCTTGGGGTCGGAAAGGTTCGCCTGGGCACCAAACTTGGTGGCCAGTTTGCTCTTGATCACATCCAGGTGCAATTCGCCCTGACCGGAAACAAGGGTCTCCGTGGTCTCGACGTTCTTTTCCACCTTGATGGAGGGATCTTCTTCCTGCAGACGGCTCAGGCCGGAGAAGACCTTGTCTTCCTCACCCTGCTTGGCGGCGGAGATGGCCTTGGAGATGCAGGCTTCCGGATAGGCGATGGGGGGGAATTTGATCACCTTTCCGCTTTCGCACAGCGTGTCGCCGGAGGCGGTGAACTGCAGCTTGCTCAGGGCGCCCAGGTCGCCGGCATACAGGGTATTGGCCGCGATCTGCTTCTTGCCGCGCATCATAAACAGGCCGCCGGATTTTTCCGCCTTTTCGGCGTTGGCGTTGTAAAGGGCGGTGCCGGAGGTCAGCTTGCCGCTGCAAACGCGGACCAGGGACAGCTTGCCAACGAAGGGGTCCGCTACGGTCTTGAAAACGAACGCGCTGAAAGGCCCGTTGGCGTCGCAGGCGATCTCCTGGCCGTCCACGGTCTTGAGCACGGACCCTTCGGGAGAAGGCAGATAAGTCACGATGGTGTCCAGGAGCTTGGCGATGCCCACGCCGGTCAGCGCGCTGACGGCGACCACGGGGACGATGGTGCCGTTGATCATGCCCGCCCTGAAGCCCTGCAGGATCTCCTCATGGGTCAGTTCGCCTTCATCCAGGTATTTCATCATCAGGTCGTCGTCGGCGGAGGCCGCGGCTTCGGTCAATTCCTCCAGGGCGGTACCGATGTCGCCGGACATGGAGGCGGGCACGGGCACTTCCTTCAGGCCCTTGCCGGTGCCTTCATAAGCCTTGTTCTCCAGCACGTTCACAACGCCCTTGAAGGACGCGCCAGCGCCGATGGGGATCACCAGAGGCGCCACGCTGGTGCCGAACTTGTCGCGCAGCTGTTCCACCACTTTTTCAAAGTCCGCGTTTTCCGTATCCATCCGGTTGACGATGAACATCCGGGCGACGCCGTTGCCTTTGGCGGCATCCCAGGCCTTTTCGGCGCCCACGGTCACGCCGGACACGGCGCCCACCACGATGCAGGCCGTTTTCACGACGCGCATGGCCCCGATCATTTCACCCACAAAATCAAAGTAACCGGGAACGTCGACCACGTTGATCTTGGTTTTGTTCCATTCCACGGGAGCGATCGCGGTGCCAATGGAAATCTTCCGTTTGATCTCTTCGGGATCGTAGTCGGAAACGGTGTTGCCGTCGTCCACTTTGCCCTGACGATCAACATGTCCGGCAGCGAAGAGCATTGCCTCCGTCAGCGTGGTTTTGCCCTCGCTGCCATGACCCACCAACGCGATATTGCGGATAGCTGTGGTTTGATAGTCTGCCATATTCGAGTCCCCCTATGTTCATTTTGTGTCTCGGTTTTCAATGATATAAATGGAATAAAACCAACCGAATCCCTGTAATTTTAGCAGATTCATTATGGAATATCAAGTATTATTTTTCCCGCAAGCCTTGCGCGGGGCGCGTCCTTCTGGTAAAATATCCGTACTCTTTGTATATTTCCTGTCTTCCCGCCCGGCCGGACAAAATGCGGCATTTTATTTTGCGTCCCGGCCGCAACCCATATTCGGAGGCTTAAGGCCCATGACGCGTTACCCTGACGGTGAATCCTATCCATACGGAAAGTCCTTCCTGGCCAATGAAGGGCCCCTGATCCTGCCTGAATATTTCAAGGATTTCAAGGTGGTGCGCCCGCTTGGGCGCGGCCGCAGCAGCCGCGTATTCCAGCTTGCTTCCCCCACGGGGAAGGATTACGCCCTGAAGGTCACCATCTGCTCCACCCCGCATCAGACCAACAGCGCCATCCGGGAATACGCCCTTCTTCAGCGGCTGTCCGGCTGCCCCCATGTGATCAGGGTATACGATTTCCGTCTGGAGGTGTCCCCGCGGGGGCTGGTCAGCGCCTGGCTCCTGGAGGAATACGCCGGGGTGCTCAACGTCTGGAACCCCGCGTTTTCCTTTCCGTCCCGTCTGAAGGCCGCCGTCGCGGTCTGTGAGGCGCTGATCGAGATCAAAAAGCGGGGCGTCGCCCATCTGGACATCAAGCCCGCCAACGTCTTCCGGGGAAAGGACGGCCTATGGAAGCTGGGGGACTTCAGCCATGCCATGCCCCTGAGCGCCCTGGGACAGATCAGCGGGGTCGTAGGCTCTCCCGGGTACATTGCCCCCGAGACGCGCACGCGGCGGCATTACAGCGAGCAGACCGACATTTATTCCATGGGCATCTTCCTGTACCGGCTTTTTACCGGGGAGCTCCCCTTCCCGCCGGACAGGCCGGAGACCCCTCAGCCGCCTTTTCCCCGTCGGGCGCTGCCCGACGCCCTCTACCGGGTCATTTCCACCGCTGCGAACGATGATCCGGAGGAACGTTTCCCCACCTTTGAGGCCCTTCTGGACGCGCTTATGTCCCTCCAAAGAAGCGACCTTCCGCCGGAGGGCAGCCTCAATACCAAAGGACGCCCAGATGACCGGCCCCCGACCCAGGGAGCCATTCACACCTTCGGGGACACCTTTTCCTTTGGCAGTGGAGAGGGCGGCCGCTATTGGTACGCGGAAGCCACCTGGTCCACCCTGGGCGGCTGAAGGGCTCTACGCCTCCCACAGACGAAGGGCCGGCGCGCTTTTGAGCGCCGCACGGAGGAGGGCCTCCCCCCCTTCGCCGGACACCAGCCATTCCTCCGCCCGGCTCCTTGGCAGGATGACGGGCCGACGGGGATGCAGGGCCAGCGTATCCGCCAGGGCGTCCATGGTCAGGATGACAAACCTTGGTCCGTCCGCGTCCTTCCGGTACAGCCCTGCCAGGAGCATCAGCGTATCCCCGTCCGCGAAACGGATCCGGACCTTTTTTTTCCTGCCGCCGCGCGTTTCCGCAGGGCCCCATTCATAGTATCCGCTGGCCGGGATCAGGCACCTGCGCGCAGTCAGGGCCTCCCGGAACAGGGGCTTCCCCGCTGCGGTCTCCGCCCTGGCGTTGATGACCCTGCCTCCCTGAAGGGGAAATCCCCACTCCATCCAAAACGGCCGGGGGATTCCCCGCATGCTTTTTGCAAGCACAGGGCATGTGTCCCCGGGGAAGATCTCCCCCTCGGGACGCTCCTTTGGATTTTCCGTCCGGTTCAGTCCCTCAATGACCCTTCTCAGGTCCTCGTCCCCTTCCGACCGGTCGATGTAATACCGTCCGCACATTTTCCCACGCCCCCTTCCGAAGGGATTATACCCGGGGCTTACGCGCAGTGCAAGCTTTCCCGGCCCCCTTGAGAATGGAAAAACGTCGGCACAGGCCAAATTTTGCTGTTTTCAGCCGGTTTCCTTTTCTTTTTCCCAAAAAAGGAATATAATGACAATCGTCCGATGCAAACAACGGATAATGACGTTCCGGAGGCGATCACCATGAGCAACAAAACCCTCAAATCCCTTTTCAACCTTGACAGTCTGCGCTGGATCACCCAAATCCGGGTGACCGGGCCCCATGCCCTGATCCTGATCGTTGTCGGCATCATCCTGGTTCTGGTTCCCGGCACGGTCCTGACCACCCTGATCCGCATTATCGGCGCCGCAGCCGTCCTCTCCGGTCTGTATCTGGGGTATTCCTGGAACAAAAACCGCGAAACGGAAAGCCGCTCCATGCTCGTGGCCGCTGCCATTGCCCTGTTTGCCGGCCTGGTCATGCTCCTCTTTCCCAATCTCCTGGTCAGCATCTTTCCCTTCGCGGCCAGCCTTGTCGTCCTGGCCAACGGCCTGATCCATCTGTTTGAGGGCCTGGAACTGCGCAAGAACAACTCCCCCCGGTGGCTTCCTGCCGTCATTCTGAGCGGCATAACGATCCTCGTCGGCCTGTACATGTTCTTCCACACCGTCGCCGTAGGGTACTTCCTGGTCAAGCTCCTTGGCATCGTGATGATTTACAACGGCCTGTGCGGCCTGTTCATCACCAAACAAATGAACAACAAATGAGCTGACCAGGCTTTGCCCGCCCTGCCTCAAAAAAAAGCTTGACACTTTTCCGTCCCTTGGGTATAATATTTTCCGGCTTGAAAGAGCCTGTGCCATAGACAGCAGGTACCGTTTCACGGTTTAATGGGAGACCGCCGGCCGAGGCGCAAGTGCAAACGAAGCATTCCTTTATGGTCTGTCCGATGCCCTTGTGCCCAAAGCGCAGGGGCATCTTTTAATACAGCCGTAAAGAAGGTGAATACAAGCATGAGTGCAAATCAGGAAGCGAAGAAACAGATCGTCAGTGAGATCAAAGAGAAGTTTCAGCAGGCTCAGTCCGTGGTGGTGGTGCATTATTCCGGCGTGACCGTGGAAGAAGTGACCAAGCTGCGCAACCAGTTCCGTGAAGCGGGCGTGGAATACTGCGTCCTCAAGAACAAGCTGGTGGACCGTGCCCTGGACGAAATGAACATCAAAGGCCTGAACGAGCATCTGACCGGCCCCAACGCGTTCGCGTTCGGCATGAAGGATGCGGTCGCCCCGGCCAAGATCATCTGCGAATTCATTGAGAAGAACAAGAAGGAAAAGGAAAACCTGTCCGTCAAGGGCGGCCTTCTGGGCTCCGAAGTCATGGATGTCGCCGGTATCGTGAATCTGTCCAAGGTTCCCTCCCGCGATGTTCTTCTCGCCCGTCTGGTCGGTTCCATCCATTCCCCCGTCTCCAACCTGGTCTATTGTCTGGATGCCATCGCCAAAAAGAAGGAAGAGGCCGGCGCCTGACCGACGCCTTTCCGCTTGATTGAATTTTGAATGGAGGATTGCGTACAATGACGCATGAAGAATTTATTGCCGCTATTGAGTCCATGAGCGTTCTCGAGCTGAACGATCTGGTCAAGGCTCTGGAAGAAAAATTCGGTGTTTCCGCCGCTGCCCCCGTGGCCGTTGCCGCTCCCGGCGCCGCCGCTGCCGCCCCCGCTGAAGAGCAGACTGAATTCGACGTCATTCTGACCAACGCCGGCTCCGAGAAGATCAAGGTCATCAAGGCTGTGCGCGAAGTCGTTTCCGGCCTGGGCCTGAAGGAAGCCAAGGAATTCGTGGAATCTGTCCCGAAGGCGCTCAAGGAAGGCGCTTCCAAGGAAGAAGCCGAGAAGATCAAGGCCACCTTTGCCGAGATCGGCGCCACCGTCGAAATCAAGTAATTTCATCCTCGCGCTTTCAGTTCCGGGTCCTGGCGGCCCGGAACTTTTTCTTTCACGTCAAACGTGCCGCCCGGCGAGGCACGCTTTTTCTGAGCCGGCTGTCTCATTTGGAAGGAGGGGATCCCATGACGCCGCTTCTTACGGACCGGGAACGCGCCCTGGCCAGGACCCTGGCCGAATTGGCCCGCGATGCGGGCGGCCGGGCTTATTTTGTGGGGGGCATTGTGCGGGATACGCTGCTGGGCCGTCCCTGCAAGGACATCGATATCGAGCTTCACCGCCTCTCCCCCGATGCCGTCCAGTCCCTTCTTGCTTCCCTGGGGACGCCCCTGGAATACGGTCAGTCCTTCGGCATCTATTCCCTGAAAGGCCACTCCATCGATATCGCCCTTCCCCGGAAGGCCGACTCCGACGGGGGAAACGGGAGCGTGGACCCGGAGGCGGACCCGCTATCCTGCGCCCTGCGCAGGGATTTTACGGTCAACGCCATGATGCAGGACGTCCTGACCGGGGAGGTACTGGACCCGCTGGGCGGGCAGGAGGACCTTCGCCGCAAAGTCCTTCGGGCCACTTCCCAAAGCGCCTTCCGCATGGACCCGCTGCGGGTCTTTCGCTGCGCCCGTTTTGCCTCCGTCCTGGGCTTTCGGACGGATCCCGCGACCGTCGCCCTGGCGTCCGGAACGGATACTGCTTCCGTCGCCATGGAACGGGTCATGGGGGAAACGGAAAAAGCCCTGCTCCTCTCCCAAAGGCCTTCCATCTATTGGGAATCCCTTCGGAGCATGGATCAGCTCCGCGTCTGGTTTCCCTCTCTCCAGGCCCTGTCCGGCACCGGGGCCTGGGGGCCCGCCATGCGCGCGCTGGACGCAGCCGCCCCCCTCAGGCAGCTTTCCCCCCATCCCCTGGCGTTCATGCTTGCCGCGCTGCTTGTCCACCCGGAGGCGGACGGAACCGGGGCCTCTGACGCGGCAGAACGCTTTCTTGAACGCATCACATCCGAAAAGGAGCTGCTTTCCCTGGTGCCCGCCCTGGTCCGGGACGCCCGCAGGCCCAACGCCCTGGCCCAAGACCGGGCGGACGAAATCGCCACCAACCGTCTTTTTGACGCTTCCCCGGATCCCGAGACCCTCCTTCTGCTGGCGCAGGTCCTTTACGGGGAAGACCGGACAGGTCGGCCGGAGAGAGAAGTCCGCGCTTTTCTGTCAGACCGGCTCCGCCTTTACCGGGACTGGATGAAGCGGCCCTTCGTCACTGGCCAGGACCTGATCCGCGCGGGCTACGCCCCCGGGAAAGCCTTTTCCGCGCTGCTCGGGCGCTCCCACGCCCTGCGTCTCGCTGGCGTTCCCAAGGAAGAACAGCTCCGCATCCTCCTGCGGGAATCCCCGCCCGTCCCCTGACCTCATTCCTCTTCCAACAGGGCCCTCAGCCCGGCGGGAAGGGGCGAAAACGCTTCCACTTTCCTGCCGCTGAGGGGATGGATCAGCTTTACCGCGTCGGAATGAAGCGCGAACCGGCCCGCAAGCTGCGGATGCTCCCTGCCGTACAGGTAATCCCCGGTCACCGGACAGCCGATGGCCTTCAGGTGTACACGGATCTGATGCGTCCTGCCTGTATACAGCCGCAGCGCGACCAGCGCGCGCCCGCCGCCGGTTTCCAGGACCCGGTAGGCCGTTTGGGCCCGCTGCCCGTCCGGCAGGACGGCCCGCCGGACCCCCTGGGGCGTTTCTTTGCCAATGGGCAGGTCAATGACCCCCTCCCTTTCCGCAGGGATCCCGTCCGTCACCGCAAGATAGGTGCGCACAAAGCTGTCCGAGTGCAGGGTTTTCTGCAGATTCCCCTGGCTGACCGCGTTCTTGGCGATCACCATCGCCCCGCTGGTTCCCTTGTCCAGCCGGTTCACCGGACGGTAGACGAACGTATCCCGTTCCCCAAAGTAATGGAACACCCTCGCCTCCAGGCTGTCCCCCTGCTGCCTGGCAGAAGCGATGGAGGGAAGCGGGGCCGGCTTGTCTACAATCAGAAGATCCTCGTCCTCATACAGCACGTTCACGCTGCCCTCAGACGGCCTTAGCCGGTCCCAGACCGGTTTGGTATCCCTGAGCACCGCCTCCACCCGGTCCCCCGCCCGCACGGGAACGTCGGTATGGGTCTCCCGGCCGTTCAGCAGGAGTCCCCCGCTGAACTTCAGCCTCGACAGCATGCTGCGGCTGACCCGCAGCCGGTTTTTTACCACCGTCCCAAATAAAGCGCCATCGTCCTCCGGGCCCGCCGTGACGGACAGGATCCGCCCGTCGTCCTCCGGACAAAGGGAGGCCCCGGGCCGCTTCCCCCTCTCTTCCGGGGTCCCGTTTTTCCTTTCCTTTTCCGTCATGTCCGCGTCCCCCTTTCCCGTTCGGCTTCCATTATACGTTTTTTCGTCTCCAACGCCAAGGGAGAAACGGGCCGGCCTGCTTTTGGAGAATTTGTTTTGTTCGATTTGGTAAAAAAGATTGACAATGTACGAATTGGCAATTAAAATAGTCCTGCTCAAATAAATGCGGAGGAATCAGTTATGTCAGAGTCCATTCTGTTTCAGATCAATGAAAGCCCCGATGATTTTCCCGCCGTATTGGTGGAAGGCGTACACATTCCGGATCCGCTTGCCGAAAGAAGCGCCATTTATATTTCCGCTTCCGGCTCCGCCATGCTCCAATGCTCCGTTCAGCACCTGGTCACCCTTGAAAAATGGACCTGGTTCGCCGTGGAAAGCGGTTCCCTGCTGCTCAGGCATGGGGATCTGACCCTGACGCTGAACGGGGGCGACTGCTGCATGATCCCCCCCGCCACCGAGGGCGTCCGGCTGGAGATCGCCCAGGAAGCCCGGGTCATGTGGATCATGGTGGGCGGCGCGCTTTCCGAAGCGTATATGATCCGTCTTGGAGCGGTCCCCCAGAAGATCATGAAGCAGGGCGCTCTTCCCACCCAGCTGACCCTTGCCAAGCATATCGTACAGGCTACCGTCCGCCTGCAGGACGTGGTGGAGTCTTCCTCCGCCCAGCTCCAGCAGCTGCTCTGGGCCATGCTGGCCACCCACAACGGTCAGCCCGTGGCCATGGACGCGGTGCTCAGCCATGAGATCGCCAAGGTGGTGGATGCCATGCGCAAAAACCAGTACAGGGACAATTTCTCCCTTGCGGACATGGCCGCCCTTTCCCGCATGCCGGTGGAGACCTTCCGGAAACGCTTCGTCTCCGAAGTGGGCATGCCTCCCCAAAGCTATCAGCTGTTCTGCAAAATGGAGCGGGCCAAGGTGCTGCTCAAGCAGGGGTATACGGTCCGTCAGAGCGGCATCGAGGTCGGCATGAGCGACCCGTATCATTTTTCCAAGGCCTTTAAGAACATCGTGGGAATGAGCCCCTCTTCCTACTCCAAAACGGCCACAAAATGAGACTTCCCCTTCTCCCGCCCCAATCCCCCGAGCGGGTCCGCCAGATGGCGCCGCTGGAATTGGCATTTGTGGGCGACAGTGTCCATATGCTTTTGACGCGCATCCTGCTTTGCGACAGGGACCGCCGTCCCAGCGACCTCCAGCGGCTTTCCAGCCTGGAGGTCAACGCCAACGCCCAGGCCGCCGCCCTTGGCAGGATCCTGCCCTCCCTGACGGCGGAGGAGCAGGACATCGTCCGCAGAGGGCGCAACGCCCATGCCCGCCACAGCGCTCCACGCTCCTCCACCCCCGATGCCTACTGCGCGGCCACCGCCCTGGAGGCGCTCTACGGATACCTGTTTTTGACCGGTCAGTCCGAGCGCCTTGAGCAGCTGGACCAGATCGGCCGCGGAAAGGAATAAACCATGCCCGAAACCAGTCTGAAGGTGACCCTTCTCGCCCATTCCCCGGACATCGAAAAGCTCTGCGCCATGGCGGCCCGTACCTGCTACAGCGCAATGCATCTGGAGCAGCTTGAGGCCTGGGCGGAGGAGAAGGACCCCGCTTCCTTCCTCGCGAACGTGCTCTCCTCCGGACATCTTTCCGTTCTGGAGCATGCTTCCTTTACCTTTTTTGTGGAGGGCGTTTCAAGAAGCCTCCTTGCCCAGCTGACCAGGCACCGCATCGCCTCCTTCAGCGTCCAGAGCCAGCGGTATGTGTCCATGGAGGGCGGGTTTGACTATATCCTCCCGCCTGCCATCCGGGAACTCGGGGAGGAAGCCGCCGCGGAATACCGCCGTCAGATGGAGACCTGCGCCAGGTGGTACCGGGAATGGCAGGAGAAACTGGGCGGCGGGCCCAAAGCCAATGAGGACGCCCGGTTTGTGCTTCCCAACGCCTGCGAGACCCGCATCACCCTGACCATGAACTGCAGGGAGCTTTTGCACTTTTTCTCCCTGCGCACCTGCAGCCGCGCCCAGTGGGAAATCCGGGCGCTGGCCGAAAAGATGCTCTCCGAATGCAAAAAGGCCGCTCCCTCCCTGTTTGAGCATGCCGGCCCCGGCTGCGTGCGCGGCGCCTGCCCGGAGGGGAAGCGTTCCTGCGGAAAGGCCCAGGAGGTCCGTGCCCATATTGCGGCCCTGTAATGCACAAGGCTGCGCGTTTTAGTCCCTCAGCATCGTAGATGGTTTCCAAAACCCAGAAAGGATTGTTCCATGGCTTACTACAACAGCTTTTCCAAACGCCCCCTGTCCAAAAAGGATCATCTGAAAAAAGACGCCGCCGAATGGAAGAAAGACGAAGGCAGCGATTACCGCGGCGCGACAGGCAAACGCTCCGCCCTCCGGGAAAAGCCCGACACGGGCAAGGGCGGCAGGCCCGGCGTGAATCATGATACGCGTTTTGCGAAGGGCCGTCCGCCCCGTCCCCAGGAGATGGAGCGGGGCAAACGGAAGCCCGCGGGCCTCTCCACCGACCCAAGGCCGGCCTCCCCCGCCCGGGAAAGCCAGCCGTCCCGCGACTTCTCCGCCCCGCGAGGGCCCAGGGTCCCCGCCGTCCGTCCTGCCTCCGCCCCCCAGGAACGCCGCTTTGCGCAGCCTGCAGTTCCCCCTGCCGAAATCGAAAACCTGATCACCGGCCGCAATCCCATCCGGGAGGCGCTCAAATCCGGACGGGACATCGAGAAGCTGCTGGTGGCCAAGGGGGACCTGAACGGGACCGCGCGGGAGATCGTGGCCATGGCCCGGGAGCAGCACATTCCCGTTCAGACCGTGGAGCGCAGCCGCCTGGATGAGATCTGCCGGGGACACCAGGGGATGCTGGCCTATGCCTCCGCCTATCGGTACTATGAGGTGGAGGACATGCTCGCCGATGCCGAAAGCCGCGGCGAAAAGCCGTTTCTTGTCATTCTTGACGGCGTCACCGACCCAATGAATCTTGGGGCCATCATCCGTACCGCCGCCTGCGCCGGCGCCCACGGGGTCATCGTTCCCCAACGGCGCGCCGTCGGCCTGACCCCTTCCGCCGTCAAAGCCTCGGCGGGCGCCGTTGAGAAGATCAAAGTGGCCCGGGTAACCAATCTTTCCAGGACCCTGGAGGCCCTTAAAGAGCGTGGAGTCTGGATGTACGCCGCGGACATGAACGGCACGGATTACAGGAAGACCGATTTTTCCGGCGCAGTGGGGCTGGTCATCGGCTCCGAGGGCGAAGGGGTTTCCCGCCTGACGTTGGAAAACTGCGATTATCGCGTCAGCCTTCCCATGACAGGGGCCGTGGACAGCCTGAACGCTTCTGTGGCCGCCGGGATCCTCATGTACGCCGTCATGGCCGCCCGCTGAAGGATCTCTCCCCAGTCCATCGCCCGGATTGAAAATATCCTTTTTCAAAAGGAGCCATCATGCCGGATCAATTCAACAAAGCGGACAGCGAATTTGCCCCCTACCTGGAGCTTACGGACGAGCAGGTGGTTCGGGCAGCCCAGGATGGAGACGGCCAGGCGCTCGTCTACATCCTGGACGAATACAAAAACTTTGTCAAAAGCAAAGCGAGAAGCTATTTTCTCATCGGTGCGGATCACGAGGATATCGTTCAGGAGGGCATGATCGGCCTGTACAAAGCGATCCGGGATTTTCGGCCGGACAAGCAGGCCTCCTTCAAGGCCTTTGCCGAATTGTGCATCAAGCGCCAGATCATCACGGCCATCAAGACCGCTACCCGCCAGAAGCATTTCCCCCTGAACAGCTATGTGTCCCTGAACCGGCCCCTGTTCGACGAGGAAAGCGACCGTACCCTGCTGGACGTGCTGGAAGGCCGCGTCACCAACCCGGAGGATCTGTATATCTCCCAGGAAGACCTCAAGGGCATTCAGAGCCAGTTGGACCTTCTGCTTTCCGAATTGGAAACGCAGGTATTGGAACAGTTTTTGGACGGAAAGAGCTATCAGGAGATCGCCTCAAACCTCCACCGCCAGGTGAAATCCATTGACAACGCCCTGCAGCGGGTCAAGCGGAAGCTGACCAAATACCTGGAGGAGAACCATTAACCGCGCGCCTTTGGAGCCGCGCCGGTCCATCCGGCGGGCCCTGCCGCCGGTTCGTTTCGGAGTCACGCCATGCGCAAACTGCTGACCATCGTCATTCCCTCCTACAACTCCGCCCCCTATCTGGAGCGCAGTGTCCTCTCTGTTGTCCCCTGTGGGGACGAACTGGACGTCCTGATCGTCGACGACGGCTCCACCGACCAAACCCCCGAAATCGCGGACCGTCTCGCCCGGCAGTTTCCCGACAGGGTCCGGGTCCATCACCAGGAGAACGGCGGGCACGGGGAGGGCCTCAACCAGGGCATTCGGCTGGGACAAGGACTGTATCTGAAGACCCTGGACTCGGATGACCGCCTGGACCCTTCCGCCCTGAAAAAGCTTCTGGACCTTCTGCGTGCCTGCGAAAAGTCCGGGGACCTGCCGGATCTCATCGTCAACGACTACGTTTACGACCGTCCGGAAAAAGAAGCCTGCTTTTCCGTCAGCTATCATTGCCAGCTGAAGGAAAACGCCTCCCTGACCTGGGACACCGTACGGTCCTTCCCGCTGTGGAAGCAGTTCATGATCCATTCCCTGACCTACCGTCTTGACCTGCTGCGGGAAATGAAGCTGGTCCTGCCAAAGCACACCTTCTACGAGGACAACCTGTACATTTACCAGCCCCTTCCCTACGTCCAAAAGATCCGCTATCTCCACGAGCCTCTGTACGGCTATTTTATCGGGCGGGAAGATCAGAGCGTCAACGACCAGGTCATCCTCCGCAGGCTCCCCCAGGTAACCGAAATCGCCTGCCGGATGATCACCTCCTATCCCCTCTCCTTTCTGAAAACCCTCCCCGTCAAGCTGAGAAGATACATGCTGAGCAACCTTGCCGGCCAGCTGTTCACCACCTCCAGCCTGCAGTACATGAGCGGGGAGGAAGGTCTGAAGCAAAATCGGCGCATGTGGGAACGCATCCGTTCCTTTGACCCTGCCCTCTGCGCGGCCCTGCGGCGGCATCCCCTGGGCCGTTTCACCGTCCTTCCAGGCAAAGCGGGCCGCGGCCTCCTTGTGGCCGCCTACCGGTTTGGCAGAAGAATGATCCGCTTCTGACGCCCATCCCCACCCGTGATAAAGGACCGGCCCCGTCTGTTCGACAGGGCCGGTCCTTCGTGTATATTCCCGCGAGGGGGAACGTCTCTCACAGGTGCCAGATCTTTTCGTTGTACTCCCGGATGGTCCGGTCGCTGGAGAAAACACCGGACATGGCCGTATTGGTCACGGCCATTCTGAGCCATTTCTGCTTGTCCTGGTAGTCGGTGTCCACCCTGCGCTGGGCCATGGAATAGCTCCCGAAATCCTTCAGCACGAAATAGGGATCCGAGAAGAGCAGGTTGTGGTAAATGTCCTGCAGCATGGCGGGATTTTCCGGGGTCAGCGTCCCGTCGATGATGGCCGTCAGCGCTCGGCGCAGTTCAGCGTTGGTTTCGTAGATGTGCATGGGGGAATAGCTTCCCTCCTGCTTCAGGTCCCTCACCGTATTGGACCGCATGCCGAAGATGTAGATGTTATCGGACCCGACCTGGTCATAGATCTCGATATTGGCCCCGTCCATGGTGCCCATGGTGACCGCGCCGTTCATCATGAATTTCATGTTCCCGGTGCCGCTGGCCTCATAGCCCGCCGTGGAAAGCTGCTCGCTCAGGTCGGCGGCAGGCATCAGGACCTCGGCGCTGGAGACGTCATAATTCTCCAGGAAGACCAGTTTCAGGTATTTCCGCGCCCGTTCGTCGCGATCGATCATCTTGCCGATGGACAGCAGCATCCGGATGATCTGCTTGGCAAGATAGTAGGCCGGGGAGGCCTTCGCGCCGAAGATAAAGGTTCTGGGCGTCATGGTAAAGGACGGGTCTTCCTTGATGCGCTGATAAAGCACCATGATATGCATGGCGTTGAGCAGCTGCCGCTTGTATTCATGGAGCCGCTTGGCCTGCACGTCAAACATGGTCTCCGGATCCACATCGATCCCCTGGCGCTTTTTCAGGAATTCCGCAAAGCGGATCTTGTTCTGCTGCTTGACCTGCCCGAAACGCTCCCGGAAGGAGGCGTCGTCCCGGTAAGGCAGAAGCTCGTTCAGCTTTTCCGGCTCCTTGATCCAGGCGTCGCCGATGGTTTCCCGGATCAGCCTGGTGAGGCCGGGGTTGGCTGCCATCAGCCACCTGCGGTGGGTAATGCCGTTGGTAATGGCGGTAAATTTGTCCGGATCCAGCCGGCAGAAGTCCTTAAAGGTCGTCTCCCGCAGGATCTCGCCGTGCAGCTGGCTGACCCCGTTGACCGAATAGCTCATGTCCACGCACAAATTGGCCATGTGCACCATGTCGTAGGAGGTAACCGCCATTTTGGCGATGCGGGGATCATAACCGTTGTGATAATCGTCCGCCAGACGGATGCAGAGCCTGCGGTTAATCTCCTGCAGGATCATGTAGATCCGGGGCAGAAGCTTCTGCATCATTTTTTCGGGCCATTTTTCCAGCGCCTCGGGCATGATGGTGTGGTTGGTATAGGCCACCGTCCTGCGTACGATGCGCTCGGCCTCGTCCCAGCCCAGTCCCTCTTCGTCCATCAGAAGCCGCATCAGCTCCGGAATGGCCAGGCCGGGATGGGTGTCGTTGATGTGGATGGTGATCTTCTCCGGCAACTTGTCGAACGACCGGCCGAAGCGGCGTTTGAAGTCCTTCAGGATGTACTGAAGGGTGGCGCTTGTAAAGAAGTAGTGCTGCTTGAGCCGGAGCTCCTTGCCTTCGTAATGGTTGTCCTCCGGATAAAGCACCTTGCTGATGACCGCCGCCAGCTCCTGCTCCTTCATGGCCTTGACATAATCGCCGCTGTTGAAGGAATCAAAATCCAGGGCCTTGGGGGACCGCGCGCGCCACATTCTCAGGCTGTTGACAGTCTCGCAGTCATATCCCGCCACAGGCACGTCATAGGGAATGGCCTCGACGGTCTGGAAATCCTGAACATAGAATTTCAGCCGTCCCTGGTCCTCATAGGAATGGACCTTTCCACCGAAATGGACCTCACAGGTGTCCTCCGGGCAGGGGACCTCCCATACGTTGCCGTTGTCCAGCCAGTTGTCGGGAACCTCCACCTGCTGCCCGTCGATCAGCTTCTGCCGGAACAGGCCGTACTCATAACGGATGGTGCAGCCCATGGCCGGCAGGGAGAGGGAAGCCAGGGAATCCATAAAGCAGGCCGCCAGCCGTCCCAGACCGCCGTTGCCCAGGCCGGGCTCCGGCTCCTCGCCCAAAAGGCTCCTCAGGTCGATGTTCAGTTCCTTCAGGGCCTGTTTGTAGGTTTCCTCGCTGGTCATATTCAGCATGTTGCAGTAAAGCGACCGCCCCGTCAGAAACTCCACGGAAAGATAATAAAGCCGCTTGCCCTGATAATTTTTGTCCTTTTCCTTATAGGCCACCCAGCGCTGCATGATCTGGTCGCGCACGGTCGAGGCCACCGCATTGTAAATCTGCTGCGGCGTAGCGTCCTCCAGGGTCTTCCCGTTATACCTTTGAAGCTTGCCGATGATGGCGTCCTTGATGGATTCCTTGTCAAATCTGGTTGTAGGCATGGTCCCTCCTGAATCAGACGGCCACGGGTGCCGCCAAATAAGCACACACAATGGGTCAACAGCAATCTTAGTGATTATACCCGAAAATGCACCGTTTGCCAATACGTGGCCTTCAAAAAGATTTGCTTTGGATCCGCCGCTTTCCCAAATAAAAGAGCGCCGGCCGGAGCGTCTCCCCCCAAGGAGCGCGCCCCGGCCGGCCGTCTCATCCAGCCAAGCCCCTTTCTCAGGTGGAAAGGAGCATGCGGTCGTTCACCAATTGCTTCCCGCTGGCTTCCCTGAACCGGTTCAGAAGGTCCTGAACGGTCAGCTTTTTTCTTTCCTCGCCCTCCGTGTCAAAGACAATCCCTCCGCCATCCATCATGATCGTCCGGTTGCCCAGGTCCAGCGCGGACTGCATGTTGTGGGTGATCATCAGACAGGTCAGATGATCCTCCCGTACGATCTTTTCAGTCAGGTGAAGCACCTTTTCAGCCGTCCCCGGGTCGAGCGCAGCCGTATGCTCATCCAGCAGCAGCAGCTTCGGCTCCGCCATGGTGGCCATCATCAGGGTCAGCGCCTGCCGCTGTCCGCCGCTGAGCAGCCCGACGGGAGCCTTCATCCGGTCCTCAAGGCCCATTCCCAGCAGGGCCAGCTGGTCCCGAAAGGCCTGTTTTTCCTTGGGGGAGGCAACCGACAGCCAGCCGCCCTTTCCCGCCGCCAGGATCAGGTTCTCCTCAATGCTCATTCCCGGCGCGCTGCCCTTCATGGGATCCTGGAACAGTCTTCCGATGATCTTGGACCGCTTGTGCTCCTGCACCCGGGTCACGTTCTTTCCGTCCAGGAAAATGGCGCCCTCATCCACCAGAAAGCTTCCGGCGATGGCGTTGAAAAGAGTGGATTTCCCGGCCCCGTTCGCCCCGATAATGGAGATGAAGTCCCCCTTGCGGACGTGCAGGGAAAGCCGGTCCAGGGCCTTTTTCTCATCCACGGTCCCGGCGTTGAAGGTCTTTGAGATACCCTCGATTCTAAGCACGGTCCCTCACCCCTTTCCCGCGGCCGTTTTTCCGCCCTTTGCCTTGGTCAGATAAGGAATGGAGATGGCCGCCACCACGATTGCGGAGGAGACCAGCTTGAGCATATATGCCGGCAGATGGAACCGCAGGGCCACCGTATACACCAGACGGAAGATAAACGCGCCCAGCACCGCCCCCAGCGCCCGCCGGGTAATGCCCCGCCGGATAAAAACGCCCCCGATCAGAAGGCTCGCGAGGGCCATGGTGACCATGCCGGACCCGATGTCCACCGTCACGCTCTTCTGGCTCTGGGCCATCAGACACCCGGAAAGGGCGGTGAAGGCATTGGCGATCACCAGCCCCACGGTGGTCGTAAACCGCGGATCAATCGAGGAGGACCGCACCATGTCCGGGTTGTTCCCGGTGGCGCGGATGGCAAGTCCGAGACGGGTGCGGAGAAAAACGCTCAAAAACAGGATCACCAGCGCAGCGCTCACCAGTCCGATCACAAGCGTCTGCATCCCCTGCAGGGGGGTGTCCTTCAGGGCGTTCTTGAGCATGGAGAACACCGTCACGGTCTTGTTCATGTTTTTCAGGCTGGAGCCTTCCATCACCGCGATGGTCACGGAATACAGCCCCGTATTCACAACGATCCCCGCCAGCAGGCTGTTGACCCCCATACGGGTCTGCAGCACAGCGGTCACAAGGCCGGAAAGCATCCCCGCCAGCATCGCCGCGGGGATGGACAGCAGCGGCTGTCCCGCCAGGGCCACCATGGCCCCCACCGCCGCGCCGAACCCGTAGCAGCCGTCCGTACTCAGATCGCACACGTTCAGCATCGAATAACTCAGATACAGGGCCAGCACGGTCAGGGAATTCAGCAGCGCCAGTTCCAGCGCAGTCTGTCCCAAACCCAGAAAATCAGCAAACGACATGGTTCATCCCCAATCCAGGCCCGGGCGTTCCGCCGCGGGTCCTTTCCGCTATTCTTCTGTCCTTTGCCTCCCGGAGGGCGAAGGACGGGGGAAGCCCGCGGGCTTCCCCCGGAAAGGTCACTTCAGGTCGCCGAAACTCTCCGCCGTCGTGATGGGCTGCACCTTGGTGCAGAAGGGCGCGAAGGCCGCGGCGATGTCCTCATAGTTGAGTCCAAGCGTTGCGCAGGTCTCAGTGTTGACGGTGGCGGTTCCGTTGTCGAAGGTGCGCACAGGGGTCTCAGCGGGGGTTTTGCCGTTCTGCAGGATGTCGGCCACCATTTCGCCGGTCTCCCTGCCCAGGTTCGCGTAATCCACGCCATACCCCAGGAAAGCGCCGTTGAGGGCGAAGGAGTCTGCGCCGGTGAAATGCAGCACGCCCGCCTCGGCCAGGGTTTCGTAGATGGAAAGTTCCGCGGTCATCACCGTATTATCCTGGGGGGTAAAGGCCGCGTCACAGCCGTCCGCCGCCAGGGCCTCCGCCGCCATGATCACCTCGGTCACATTTGTGCCGGTGTATTCCTTGTATGCGACCCCCTTGGCCTCAAGGTACGCCTTCGCTTCCGCAATGGGGGTGGCGGAGGCGTCCTGGCCCACATCGTAAAGCAGGCCGATCAGCTTCGCCTCGGGCTTGGCTGCGAAAATCAGGTTGAACACGGCCGTGGTATCCAGGTAATCCGACGTCCCGGTCACGTTGGACCCAGGCGCTTCCAGGCTCTCCACCAGCTCCGCGCTCACAGGATCCGTCACGGCCGCGAACACCACCGGGATCTGATTGTCCTCGGTCATGGCCTGCATGGTCATGGCCACGGGAGTGGCGATCCCCACCATCAGGTTCACGTTCTCCGCGATGAAATTGGCGATGATCTGCTGCATGACGCTGGCGTCCGCGTTGCAGTTTTCGTACAGGATCTCAAAGCTGTCCCCGCTCTGCGCGGCGATCTCCTTCAGCCGGGCCTCCATGTTTTCCACGATCTGGTTCAGGGAGGCGTCGTCCACGTAGTTGCAGATTCCGATCTTGTAGGTCTCCGCGTCCGCGCACGCAAGGGGCGCAGCGGACAGGAGCATCGCCGCAGCGGCGGCACAGGCCAAAGTCTTCTTCATCATTGACGGATTCCTCTCTTTCTTTTTTCTTTTATGTTTTTCCCCGCGGCGCGGGGACGCGTCTTCTCCGGGCACTGCCCCTCCCGGGGCGCAAATGGACGGGACCGATCTCCTCCTTTCCCCGGAACAGACCCATGAAAAAAGTCCTGTCCCGGCATATTCCTATGCTGGGACAGGACCTGGAAGATCCTGCGGTGCCACCCGGCTTGACGTCCGAAGACGCCCACTTGACGCATACCCTTGAGGATATGCCGATCTTTGATAACGAAGGATCCCACTCCGTCTTCCCTACCGGCCTCGGCCTTCAGGTCGCTCTCCGGAGCCCATTCGGCTGCCTGCTTCCTGCCACGCTCCCATCCCACGCGGCTCTCTTTGAAGGAAACAATGCAGCGTACTTGCTCTCCATCCACGATTTGCTTTATTTTATTCGCTTTTTTCCCGCCTGTCAATCCGTTTTTTGAGAAAGTTCATAGTCCGTACAATTTGCGAAGCCGCTCCGCGACAGCGCCGTCCCCGCCTTCCTCCACGGCCGAGATCACCCGGATATTCAATTCCTGTGCCCTTGCCAGCATCGCGCGGCTGCCCCGGCTGCTCAGGGGGACGGAAGTTACGATGACGGCCAGGGATCCCTCGCCGCCAAACCGGTCCCGGAGGATGCTCAGCTCGTTGAGGGCCTCCGTTTTGATCTCCGTCGCCTTGCAGGAGATAAAAACGGGCTTGACGCCCCTTACGGCCATCACGTCGATCTCGTTGGTCACCTGTTTGCTCCCTCTTTCCCTGCTTTCCCAGTTCACCACTGCGGAAAGGCACACATCGTCAAAGATCCCGCTCCGCGCGCATTCCATGTAGACCTTGGTCTCCAGGGCGCTTCCCACATCCCGGAGCCAGAACCGCACCAGGGCGGATTTGAACGTAAAGGAGATTTTGTTTTCTTCCGTCTTCAGGTTCCGTATCAGTCCGCCGTCCCTGAGCGCCTCGAGCAGCGCCTGATCCACCGTGACCCTGCCCCGGTCCCCCTTGACGGTCCTTTCCCCCTCCGCCAGCAGGCTGCCCGTCGCCTGGCCCTGCTGGGAAATACGCTGCAGATAAGTAATCTGCCGGTTCCAGATGTTTCTAAAGCGGGAAAAGACCCGCCACAGGGCAGCCATGTCCTCCATGGCGTTTTGAAGCAGCGCGTTGTCTTCCCGGCCCGGCAGCATCTCCCCGCCCGCCATCATAAAGCAGGAGGCGCAGTCCAGACGCACCGGGCAGGGCACCCGCTCGGCAAAGGGAGCGCCCCGAACGTTGAAAAACAGGTTCTTTTTCCGGCTGTAGGTAAAGGCCGGCGTCCCGGTATTGTCCGCCACCATGCCCGCGGTGAAGAGCGCGGTGTCCCCGCCGCCGGAAATATCCAAAACGCAGTCCGGGTACCGTTTCAGGGTCTCCCGCAGGGTTATTTCCAGTTCCTCCGCGTTCAGGATGTCCACCGGGATGAAATCGCATTCCACATCCACCCCGCGCCAAGCAAAATACTGCCGGACCCCTTTTTTCAGGGGATCGGAGGCGGCCACTTGCTCCGGACAGATGAACACCGTCCTTTCCGGACGGAACACCTCCGTTGCCAGCACGTTTTCCATGGGTCTGTCGTCATACAATTCAATCAGTGTTTTCATGCCGGTCCTTTCCAGCAGGCCTTGCCATATGGTTGCGCAGGTCCGCATTTGGGTCTATAATGGGCTAACCAAGGAACCTGCGGTTCCCGTTTTCGTTTTTCGGAAAGGAGCCCTTCTTCCGCGCAAAGGAGAGCGCCCATGAGAATTCTGATCATCCGCCACGCGGAGCCCGACTATGCCACGGACGGCCTGACGGAAAAAGGCAGGCGGGAAGCAGCGCTTCTCAGCCGGAGGCTTGTGAACACCCCCATGCATCACATTTACCTTTCCCCCCTGGGAAGGGCCATTGAGACTGCTTCCTATACGCTCGGCCCTCTGGGTAGGGAGGGACAGGTCCTGCCCTGGCTGGCCGAATTCCGCGGGCACGTCTGGGATGAGGAACGCCGGCGTTTCCGTGTCCCCTGGGACCGGAAGCCCGCCAAATGGCTGGGCCGTCCCCTGCTGATGGACCTGGAACGCTGGACCGAGGATCCCCTTTTCGAGGGCACCAACGTGCCCGCGATCTGGCAGGAGACCCTGTCGGGTCTGGACGAGGTCCTGGACAAGCATGGATACCGCCGGGAGGGCGGCATCTGGCGGGTCCATCATCCCAATCAGGAGACCGTGGTTTTCTTCTGCCATTTCGGCATTGGCGCCGCCATTGCCAGCATTCTGACCCGGATTCCCCCCTTCGCCCTCTGGCAGGGCACCTGCATGCTCCCCTCCTCTGTCACCACGCTGGTGACGCAGGAGCGGGACGAGGGCATCGCCGATTGGCGCTGCGTCAGTCTCGGCGACCTCAGCCATCTTTACATCGCCGGCGAATCCCCCAGCCTGTACGCCCTCTTCCCGGAGGTGTACAACGGCGCCGACACCACCACCCCGGACGAATGGCCGCAGGGGCCGGCCCGCAGCGCCAAGCCCCTCTGGTAACCCCTCTCCCGTCTGATTCACGTTCCCGGATCCACGCTTAAAGCCCTGCCCCCACTCCGCGGGGGCTTGACACACAGGCGTTTCCCGCCCCCCAAAGCAGGGGGACGGAAACCGCCTGTGTTTTTTGATCGTTCTTTTCAGTTGTCTCAGCTGTCCTGTTCTCCGGAGGAGGACCGCTTTTTCCTGCGGCGCGCAAGCGCTGCGACGGCAGCCCCGATGGCCAGGACGCCCGCTCCGATCCCCGCATAGGTCAGGATCTGCCCTCTGCCCGGGCCTTGATGACCAGGGGCAAAGGTGACCGTACCGCCGTCGTAGACCCGGGTAGTCACGTTGCCGTACTCCCGGCTGTTGCGGTAAACCGCCGTATACCCTTCCACGCCGGAGGGAATCAGATAATACTCCTGTTCCTTGTCGATGTCCGAAAGGACACACCATCCGTTTTCGTCCGGGTTCATGGTCACAGAGACGGTCTGGCCGTCCTCCCGGTAGAGGGTCCCGGTCACGGGACGGTAGGTGTACATCGGCACCCCTTCCTCATCGGTGCCGGCGGAGAACCGGATGCGGACCCGGAAGGTCGCCCCGTCCCGGACCACCGCGACGCCGTTTTTGTAAAGGGCGTCCGTTTCGTCCTCATGGACGCCGGCGTTCATATAGGTTACTTCCGTGTTGTCCGGGGGCGTCAGTTTGGCGGAATAGACCGTCTCGCCTCCCTGGGCGCCGCCAAGGGTCAACCCCTCCACGATGTATTCCGACCCGTTGAAGCGGAACACATATCCGGTCTCCTGGCCGTCCGCATACAGCGTCCAGCGGTCCGCGTCCACTGTCTCCTCTTTCCTGTTGCCTTCTTCGTCATACCAGATGCTCTTGACCGCGAAGGTCGTCCTGGCAAGCTTCAGATCAAAGTCGCACGTCCCCTGTTTTTTCAGCACGCCGGAGGCGCTTTCTGCCGTTGCCTCATACCTTGGAACCGCGTCGCAGGTCACCTGATAGCTGCATCCGTAGGGCAGTCCGCGGATCACAGCGGCGCCGTTCCTGTCCAGGGTGATCTTGCCGCCGGAGATGACGCTGCTTTCGGCGGCGCCCTCCACGGGGTAATCGCCCTTCAGGCGGCTGCCGTCCTGCTCCAGCACCACGGTAAACCGGACCGCTTCCTCCGCGCCGGATGCCCGGACCGTCAGGCTGACCGTCTGCTCAATGACAAACTGGATGCTGTCCACCGGTCCTTCCGGCCCGAGGATCTCGGTCGCTACGTCAAGGCCGCCGTCCTTTCCCTCCGATACGGTGGCCCGAAGGGTGTACGCCGTCTCCACGTCCGCGCAGGTCACGATGTAGACAAACTGCTTTCCCGTGTCATCCTGGGTGAAGAGGAGCGGGGAGAAGGAATGGACGCCGTTCCCGGCCTCGATCGTCTGCAGTTCATTGCCTCCCGCGTCCTTCAGCGTCAGATGGACCGTCTTTTCCATTTCCGGAACGATCCCCATCACACGGGCCCGGACGGTCAGCGGGGTCTGGGCCGTATAGATGTTTTTGAATTCCGGCGAATTGCCGCTCACGGACACCTTCAGTCTTCCGCTTCCGTCGTCCGCGACCTCCACGCGGATCTCCCTGCTTTCCGTTTCCAGGGGGACGCCATTCTCCTGGGTGCTGCTTTCATGGGCTTCATACACATGGACACCCACATCGTTAAGGGTGTAGACAAGGGGATCAAAGAGGACCGTTCCCTCCTCGTCGTTCTGTTTTTCCTGCAGGACCTTCCCGTTTTCCGAAAGGGTCACGCTGAAGCTGCCGGCCGCAAGCTTCCTGCCGACCAGGTTGATCCTTGCGCTCAGCACCGCCTCGCCCGCGGCGCCGTAACTGTTGCGGAAGGCGGGCAGGGCGGCGTAACTGGCCGTCAAAACGCCGTCCCCGCTGTCCAGGATGCGGACCAGGACGGGATACGCGGTTTCGTCGTATGTGATTCCCGCTTCGTTGCCGGGGATCTGGGAAACTTCGAAGGCCACGATGTCCCCGTCGTCCCTGGTCAGCTCCACGTCCGGGAAGACCACGTTCCCGTCCGCGTCATTGAACGCCCTGGACAGGAGCGTATCGTCCCTGTACAGACCAAAGGCAAACTGCCCCTCCTTGAGCTGCTTTCCTGTAAGGGTCACGCTTCCCCTCACCTGTACGCTGCCCGTGGCCGTATACAGGTTCCGGTAAACGGCGCCGCCCTCCGGATAGGTTAGGGTCACGTTCATTTCTCCGTTCCCGGCGTCCTCCACCAGGGCCTGGACCTCCAGGGGCTTATCCTCCCAGCGCACGTTCTGGGCGTCCGGGGTCAATTGCCGGATGGTATAGGTATGGCTGCCCTCTTCGCCTGTCTCATAGAAGACCTCGAAGGCCGCCCGGCCCGTTTCGTCCGCGCGGGCCGTGTCCAGCAGGGTGTTGCCCTCATAAAGGGCAAAGCGGAACTCCTCCGCCCTCACCGGCCGGCCTTCCAGCAGGGCCATCACCTCAATGGAGGCATGGCCGGCGGATTCATAGCTGAGGGATACCTCCGGGACCGGTCCCTCAATGAACCGGAGCGTCCCGTCCCCCTGGTCCTCCACGGTCACACGCACCGGGGTCCCTTCCTCGTCGCTGACCAGTCTGGAATACATCCGGGAGGAAGCGTAAATGCGATACTCCCGGGTCCCCGCGTCCTCCTGGGTAAAGGTCACCGGCGCGAAGACCGCGCTGCCGTCCTCGTCCACGGACGCCTCGGAAACCGCCTGTCCATCCTGCGTCAGGGTCAGCGTCACACCGGCCTTCTCCGGATCCATTCCCTTCAGGTTGACTTTCGCCCTGCAGGTCCAGGTGCCAGAGGCCCGGTATCCGTTGACAAATACGATGTTCCCGGTATGGAAGGAGCATGAAAGCCGCCCGTCCGCCTCCTCGGTCACCCGGACGGGAACCCTGTAGACGGTTTCGTCATAAACCACTCCGCCCAGGTCCCCCTTCTCCTGCCGCACCGTATAGGTGTGCTCGCCCACATCTTCCAGGGAATAGACGATGGGATTGAACAGGACCGATCCGTCCGCTTCGTTCACCGCGGTGTAGGTCCTTCCCCGCTCGTCGGTAACGCTCACCAGGTACTCTCCTCCCGCCATCGGCAGGGCGGAAACCACCCGGAAGGCGAAGGCCGCGGTCCCCGTCGGCGCGTAGAGATAATTGAACGCGCAGGGCAGAGGCGGCAGGACATCAAAGACGATGTTTCCCTTCCCGTCATCCACGGCGTTCACCTCGAGGCTCGCTTCCTCCGGGCCCTGTACGCCGCCGGGCAGCCCGCCGGCCAAACGGACAAGGTAGTCCGCTGTGCCTGCGGCCGTGAAGGGGATCTCCTCAAAGACGCAGACGCCCTCGGCGTCCGCCGCGGCGCTCGACAGGACTTCCCCGTCCCGCAGCAGTTCGTAAACAAATTCACCGGCCTTTGCTTCCCGGCCGCTCAGCTTCGCATGGACAGCGATGCGCAGCGCACCTTTCGCCTCATAGGCATACTGGAACGCCGCTTCGCCGCCGCAGGCGATCTCCATGGTCCCTTTTCCGTCATCGCGGACCTCAAGGGTCAACGGGAAGCTCCCATCGCTTTCAAGCTTCAGGCCGTTCCCGTCCCCGTTCAGGGCGCGGACCTCATAGAAACGCTCCCCGGCATCCTCCGCGCCGAAGACAAGGGGGTCGAAAACCACCCGGCCGGAAGCGTCGTTGGTCTTTTCATCCAGGACCGCTCCCTCCGAGAGCAGCGCAAAGGTGAACTCGCCCTCCTTCAGCGCCCGCCCCGTCAGGGTCACCCGCGCCTCGGGAAGGAAGGTGCCTTCGGCCTCATAACGGTTGGCAAAGACCGGCACTTCCTCCTCAAGGGCCGTCAGGGTCCCGTTTTGGTCGTCCGTAACGGAGACCCGGACCTCCTTTTCCGCTCTGTCCAGGGTATAGCCGGGCCTGTCCGCGTCCGTCAGCATCACGCGGTACACATGGGTCCCCACATCCTCATTGGTATAGGAAAGGGGATCAAAGACGACCCTGCCGGAGGCGTCCGCCGCCTTTTCCTGCAGCCGGGTTTCCCCTTTAAACAGCGCCAGGGTAAACAGGCCCTCCTCCAGGGGGCGGCCCTGCAGGGTCACCCCCGCCTCGATGGCGATTTCGCCCGACGTACGGTAGGCCGCCCGGAATTCCGGGATCAGGCTTTCGTCGGTGTACCAGGCGATCTCCCCTGCCGCGTTCTTTTCCACGTGGACCGTCCAGGTGTGATCCACATCCTCCAGCGTCACGCCGGGGGCGGTGCTGCCGGCCTCCACCGTATACTGGTGCTCGCCCACATCCTCCTCCCGGTAATGGACCGGGGCAAATCGGGCGTATCCGTCGGCGTCGGTCAGCGCGGTGCTTACAACGTTTTCCCCCTCCTTCAGAAGGAACCCGGCGTCCTCCGCCCGGGCCGGACGGCCTTCCAGGAGGACGCGGAGTGCCGTCTCCATGCCGCCGGTCTGGGCCGAACGGGTTTCAAACGTTCTTTCCTCACCGTTCCAGGTCACCTCCAGGACGCCCCGTCCGGTATCCGTAACGACAGCGGTCCCCTCCGCCTGGCGCGGATCCGGGATGACCTCCCCCGGGCACGCCGTCAGCCTGATCACGCAGGCATGCTCCCCGGTGTCCGCCAGGGTATATTCGACCGGCGGGAACTCAAACCGACCGTCCGGTCCGTTTTCGGCCTCGGCCACCAAAGTGTCTTTTTCAAACAGGCCGGCCCTGAAGGTGCCTGCCGCGGGGGTTTTCCCGTCCAAGAGAACCCAAGCCCCGCATTTCAATTCGCCCCGGGCCGAATAAACGGCGCTGAAAGCCAGGTCCCCGGCGCCGGCGGAAGCGGAGGCCTCCATGTGGCCGTCCCCGCGGTCCGTCAGGAATACCTTGAAGGGGATCTCCGTACGGTCCGCCTGAATACCGCCGCTCTCCCCCATGTTTTCAAGGACGGCCTTCATCTCCAGGGTCCCCTTTTCCGTCAGGGCGCCATCGGACGAACGCAGATCCTCGTTATCAAATACCATTGGGCTCAGCACCACTTTGCCCGCGGCGTCGTTTTGCCCTTCCGCCAGCAGCTTCCCGTCCTTCATGATGCGCACGGCAAAAGCCCCCTCCGTCAGGGGTTTCCCGCTCAGGGAGACGGAGGAAGACAGCATCAGCGTACCCCGGGTCAGGTACCTGTTGACAAAGACCACAGGGTCCTTCTGCGCCTGGATCTGAAGGGTTCCGTCCCCGTTGTCCGAAACCGTCACCGTCAGCGGCTGCATGGATCTATCCATTTCGATCCCGCTGGCGGGGGTGCCCACCTGCCTGACGGTATAGGTGTGGGTCCCCACATCCGCGATGGTATAGGCAAAGGGCCGGAAGGCCACTGTCCCGTCTGGGCTGTTGGCCTGGGTCTTGACGATCTTTCCGTATTCCACCATCTCAAAGGTGAACTGGCCCTCCCTGAGCGCCGCGTCTTTCAGTTCTACCCGCACGTCCGGCGTGTAGATTCCCTCCGCGTTGTAGGTGCAGGAGAAGGAAAGGAACTTCATCCTGTCGCAGGTGGCGTTCAGCGTCCCGTCCCCGTTGTCGGACACATGGACCTCCATCTGGTACTGGGTCCCGTCCCGGGTCACGCCGCTGGGGACCTCCTGAGACTGGACCACCGTATACTTCCTTGTGGCCCCCAGGTCCTTCCGGCTGTACTCCAGCGGCTCGAAAACGATCCGGCCGCTCAAATCGTTCTTTCCGGAGGACACGGGACGGTTTTCCCCGTCCAGGATGTAGAAGGTCATCTCCCCTTCCCTCAGGTCCCTGCCCTTCAGGGACACATAGGCCTCCAATTGGTAGGTGCCAAAGGGGGTATAGACAAAGGCGAAGGAATCAGGCCTGTTGCGCAGAAAGGCGCTCAGCTGGCCCCGTCCGTTGTCGCTGACCTCCACCACAATGTTGAAGCCGTTCCGGTCGCTCTCCACGGAGAACGCGGGCATTTCGCCGGGGCGGACCACGTAGGTATGGGTCCCGATGTCCCGCACGCCGTACTCGATGCGTTCAAAGGCGACATGGCCGGCGGGATCCGCCCAGGCCTCCTGCAGAAGGGTGCTGTTTTCATAAAGACGGAAGGAGAACTCCCCCTCCCGGATCTCCCTGCCCACCAGGTCGATATCAAAGGACAGCGATACGGAGCCGGAAGCCTGGTACCCGTTTTCAAAGGTGAGGCGTCCGTTGGGGGAATCCAGCACCACGTAATCCGCCTGCATGGTCCCGTCCCCGTTGTCCTTTACCTGGGCGTTCAGGGTATAGACCGTCTCGTCCATACGGACGCCGCTGGCGATGGAAAGATCCTGCCGGACCGTATAGGTATGCTCTCCCTCGTCCCCGGCGTGATAGACGATGTCCGGGAACACGAGGAGCCCGTCCTCCCGGTTCACCGTGGAGGAAACCAGACGGTCCCCTTCCAGAATGTCAAAGCTGAACTGGCCTTCCCTAAGCTGCCCCTGGGTCAGGGAAAGGAAGCCCTCCACCATGATCCTTCCCGTGGCCTTGTAGACATGGGTAAAGGTCAGCGAGGACGCCTCGGGGATGAAGGAGGCGTTGATCTTGCCAAGGCCGTTCTCGGTCAGGGTCACCCAAACGGGGATCTCCCCCGCGTCCGGAACAATGCCCGCGGGAAGGGCGTCCCCGTTGGTCAGGCGAAGGGTATACGCCCGCCGGCTGGAGCGATGGGCGGCGCCCATGCCTTCCCGTACGTCCTTCAGGGTATAGTCCAGGTGGAACACCGCAAGGCCGTTTTCGTCGCTGGCCTGCTCCGCGACCAGGGTCTCCCCGTCAAACAGGCCGTATACAAATTCTCCGTCCGTCATGTCCTTCCCCGTCAAAACCGAGGCGACGGGCAGATCCAGGCTGCCATAGGCAGCATACCCGTTGACGATCTCAAGGGGCTCCGCCTGCACCGCTTCCAGGACCCCGTGGCCCAGGTCCGTGACCATGACGCGGACCTCATGCGCGGCAAGGTCGTACTCGACGCCGCCCACGTTCCCCTCTTCCTGCGTGACAGTATAAACGTGCTCCCCCACATCCTCGGCGCCGTAGCGGAGGGCGGGGAAGGCGAAGGCGCCGCCGCTCACCGTTTTCGCGCGGCCAATGACCTGCCCGTTTTCGGACAGGGTCAGGGCAAACTCATCCTCCCAGGCCGTATTGTACCGGCCGGGCAAAAGCACCTTTCCCTCCACGGTGCATTCGCCCGCGGCCGCGTAGGGGTTTTCAAACACACAAACAAGGGGGGCCGCCGCGTCCGAAGAAGTCCAGGAGCGCGCCACCAGAGCGCCGTCCCGGCTTTCCTCCGCGGTGCCCATTTCCTCCTCCCCCTGCTCCCCGAGCCGGGTGAGGACAGCTTCCCGCACGGACTGCCACTCCTGTCCGTTCCATTCCCAGGGGGAGGTGCTCAGGCGCAGGGCATACCGGGTGCTGTCCGCCGTCAGTCCGCCGCCGGTTTGCTCCAGCTGACGGATCGTCCACTGTCTGCCGTCCTCCATCCGGGGCAGCACCGGACGCAGCGCGAAGACCGCGCGTCCGTCTTCCCCGCAGGGCGCCTGCGAAACGATGTTCCCATCCCCGTCCGTCAGGACGAACATCGCGTCTCCCTTCTCCAGCACGGGGGCCTTCGTTTCCACCTTTACCTCCACAGGCAGAGGCAGGGAAACAAACCCGCTTTCCGTCAGCGGGAACTGCCAGGAGGTATCCCCCACGGACCAGTCCGCGCTGCTCAGGGGATGGATGCCGCGGTAGACCTCTCCCTCCGGGAGAGCCGCCCAATCGGTTTCCAGGGCCAGGGACACCGTCACCTGCGCCTCCCGGTACCCGGACAGATCAAAGGAAAAGACCACGGTCCATTTTCCGTCCGCGTTCCGGGTCGCCTGGATCTCCTTCCCGGAAAGCTCCCTGCACTGGTACACCACCGTATCGGCCCCGATGCTGTGGTCCGCCTCAAACAGATAACGCTTCTCCCCGTCCGACAGTTCAAAGCGCAGGCTGCTTTCCACCACGGAAAAGCGCCAGTCCTGCGCAACGAACCTTTCGTCCACGGTCCATTCGCTGCCGGAGCCCGGCGCCAGGGTCAGTCTTGCGTTTTCCCCCATCAGCGCCGAGGGGATCTGAAGAAGGACCCTGCTTTCCAGGGCGGATGATACCGGAGAGGCGAAGGCCTCCATGCGGATTCCCTCCTGCGCAGCCGCAGCGCCTGTCATCAGCAGAATAAAGGCGGCAACAAGTCCGGCCAGCCACCCACATGTATGTCTCTTCATGTCTTTTGTCTCCTCACACCGACGGCGGGAGCACGCCAGCGTTCCGGCCCCGGCAAACGCTCCCCCGCTCTGATAAATCAATATACTGTTTTGATTTTATCATGAAGTTCCGATTATCTCAAGCTTTTCCTTGCTCCCGGGGGTATGCGGCGGGAAAAAATATGGTATACTGGTTCCGTCGGCGCCGCCTGACGCGGCGCCGGAGACAGAACGGTCCTCCTGGCGGGACCGGGATGAAAGGGGCGTTGGATATGCGTTTCCTCGCGGCCGGCGGGGTCAATCTGGACATTCTCGGGCAGCCGCTGTGTGATCTGAAACTGCGCGATTCCAACCCCGGCACCGTCACCCTGCGTGCGGGGGGCGTCTGTCACAACATCGCCCTGGAGCTTGTCCGACAGGGCCATACCGTACACCTTGTGACCTGCCTTGGCAGCGGCCCGGCCGGGCACCTGCTGGAAAACCTCTGCCGTGATGAGGGCATCGATCTGTCCCACAGCCTGTGCACGTCGGGCGCACCCGGGATGTACCTGTGCCTTCACGAGCACACGGGGGACATGCTCTGCGCCGTCAATGACATGCGCACTCTGGAGGCCCTGACCCCGCAGGAGATCCTCGACCGCCTGGGGAAAATGCCGCCGGCGGACGCGCTGGTGCTGGACTGCAACCTGCGGGAGGATACCCTGTGCGCCGCAGCCGCCTTTGCCCGGGGACGTCTGCCCCTGTTTCTGGATCCGGTCTCCACCTTCAAGGCGCCAAGGTGCAGGCGCATCCTGAGATATCTGGACATCCTCAAGCCCAACCGCATGGAGGCGGAAGCCCTGACCGGCTTCCCAAACCCCGCCGACAGCGCCCGCGCCTTGGTGGATCTGGGCGTCAGAAGGGTCTTTGTATCCCTGGGGGCCGAGGGCGTGTATTACGCGGACGCTTCCGGCGGCGGCCTGTGCCCGGCCGTACCGCTGGACTTTGGCACGCCGCTCACCGGCGCGGGGGATGCCCTGTGCGGCGGCATCCTCCTGGCTTATCTGCAGCGCAGGTCCACCGCCGAATGCGCTGCCCACGGAGTGCGCTGCGCGGCCAGGAAGCTGCGCGAGGCCGCCCGACAAACCTGACGAAAGGAACGCTCCAGCGTAAAACGCCATGAAATACACCACCGTTATTTTCGACCTGGACGGCACCCTGACCGATTCCAGGGAAGGCATTGTCAATTCCATCCGCTACTCCCTGGAGAAAGAAGGGGTCCCCTGCCCGCCGGAGGAGACCCTGCAGCTGTTTTTGGGTCCGCCCCTGGCGGAAAGCTACATGCGCTACTGCGGCATGGATGAGGAGCAGGCCGCACGGACCACCGAATACTACAGGGAGCGCTACGTGCCCACCGGACTCCTTGAAAACGCCGTTTACCCCGGCATCCGTCACCTGCTCAAAGGGCTCAGGCAGCGGGGCGTGTATCTTGGCGTCGCCACCGGGAAGCCCCTCAACGCCACCGCCCTCATTCTGAAGCATTTTCACCTGGACACCTTCTTTGACGCCGTTGCCTGCCCGGAGCTGACGGACCTTCACGCCGACAAGGCCGTCCTGATCCGCCGGGTGCTTTCCCGGCTGCCGGAAAGCGCGTCCCGCAGCGTCCTGATGGTGGGCGACATCGACGGCGACATTCTGGGCGGGAAGCGGGCCGGTACGGATACCTGCGCCGCCCTCTGGGGCTATGGTCAAAAGGACGCCATCGCAAAGGCCGCCCCGGATTACGCCCTGTCCTCCCCCTGGGAGGTGTGCAGCCTGCTCCTGGAGGAGAAGGCCCCGCCCCGGGGCTGCTTCATCACCCTGGAGGGGGTGGACGGCTGCGGCAAAACCACCCAACAGAAGCTCCTGGCCGGTCGGCTGGCCCGCTTCGGCTTTGAGACCGTCCTGACCCGGGAGCCCGGGGGCTGTCCCCTGGCCGAAAGCATCCGCGGCCTGCTTCTGACCAAGGAGGATACCGGCATGTGCCCCGAAACCGAGGCGCTGCTGTTCGCCGCGGCCCGCACCCAGCACCTAAAGGATACCATCCTGCCCGCCCTCACGCGGGGGGCGACGGTCCTCTGCGACCGGTATCTGGACTCTTCCCTGGTCTATCAGGGCTGCGGCCGGGGCCTCGGGGAGGACTGGATCAGGCAGATCAACCGTTCCGCCTGCCGGGAAGGCCTTCCGGACCTGACGCTGTACCTGCGCATGGACCCGAAGGAAGCCCTTCTCCGGCGCGGCGCCGATTCCGTGCCGGACCGCATCGAGCGGGCCGGAGACACCTTCTTTGAAAAGAACAGCCGGGCCTTCGAGGCCCTGGCCGGGGGCGGCGGACGATACAGGACCGTGGACGCCTCCGGCACCCCCCGGGAGGTATCGGACCGGATCTTTGATCTGGTCCTGCCTTTCCTGGAAGCGCGTTTTTCCTGATCCCCTCCGGACCCCGAAACGGGAGAAAGCAATCATCCATGAAAGTGGTTGTCGGGATGAGCGGCGGCGTGGATTCCTCTGTGGCCGCCCTGCTGCTCAAACAGGCCGGTCATGAAGTGATCGGCGTCTTTATGAAAAACTGGGAGGAAGAGGACGAAAACGGCGTTTGCCCCGCGGAACAGGATTTCCGCGACGTGCGCGCCGTCTGCGACCGCATCGGCATTCCCTATTACAGCGTCAATTTCGCCAAGGAATACTGGGACCGGGTCTTTACCCTGTTCCTGGAGGAATACCGCAAGGGCCGCACCCCCAATCCGGACGTGCTCTGCAACCGGGAGATCAAGTTCCGGGCTTTCCTGGATTTTGCCCTCAAATTGGGGGCGGACCGCCTGGCCACCGGGCATTTCGTCCGCACCAACGAAAACGGGGACCTGCTCAAGGGCGCCGACCCGGAAAAGGACCAGAGCTATTTCCTGTATATGCTCAAGCAATCCCAGCTGAAAAAGGCCCTGTTTCCGGTTGGCAGCCTCACCAAGGCGCAGGTGCGCGCCATTGCCCGGGAAAACGGCCTTCCCGTCAGCGAAAAAAAAGACTCCACCGGAGTCTGCTTTATCGGGGAAAGGAACTTCAAAAAATTTCTGCAGACCTATCTTCCGGCCTGTCCGGGGGACATGGTCACCCCGGAGGGGGAAACGGTGGGCCGCCATGACGGCCTGATGTATTATACCCTGGGCCAGCGGCGGGGCCTTGGCATCGGCGGCCGCGGGGACGGAAGAAGCTTTTTCGTGGTGGATAAGGACCTTGCCCATAACCGCCTCATCGTTGCCCAGGGGGAGGACCATCCCCTTTTGTATTCCATGGGCTGCGTCTGCACCGACGCCACCTTCATCGGGGACCCCCTTCCGGAGGGAAAGCCCCTAAGCCTGTGCTGCCGTTTCCGCTACCGGCAGAAGGACCAGCCGGTCACCGCTTTGCGCCGGGGGGACCAGCTGATCCTCCGCTCCGCCACGCCTCAGCGTGCCCTCACCCCGGGCCAGAGCGCCGTTTTGTATGACGGGGACACGTGCCTGGGCGGCGGCATTATTCAAACCATCCTCAGGACGGAGCAGGACGTGCCGGCAGCGGAACAGCGCTGAACGTTTCGGGGGCTTTTTCCGGTCCCTCCGCTTTTCAGCGGAACGTTTTAATCGTTTGCCTCCTGTCCGGGCGTCCCCGGTCCGGACGATCCCCGTACGGCGGGTCCATCTTCCTCTGCCGTTCACGCTTTACAATCCGCATTATACCCTGCTTCGTCGCCCGCCCTCCTTCCCCGTCACCCCCTGACCCCTCCGCTCCGTCATTTCACGCTGCACGTTCCACATTCCACATTTTTCCTGACCCCTAATCCCTACCCCTCCCTTCCGTCATTCCACGCTGCACGCTTCACATTTCACATTTCACATTTCACATTAAAAAAAACTGCCACCTTCCTCCGTTCCCCGTATCAACAGGTGCAAGGCGATGATGCCCTGCCAAACAAAGTGATTGAAAGCCTTACGGCTTTAGACGGAGGATGAAAACCATGTCTGAGAGAATTGCTTCGTTCCTGATGACCATTGGCCTGATCGTGTGGAGAGTGTTTGACATCACCCGCGGCAATCATACCGCGCTGAACTGGATCCTGATCGGCATCTTCGCCATCATGGGCCTGTTCGAACTGGGCGCCATCGTGGAGGAAAGCGAAAAGCGGCATCCCCAGACTGCGGCGGGCACCCCGGACGCGGACGCCCTGCCGGAGGACAAGGAAATCAAGTAAACCCTTACCCCCCTTTGAAACCGCCCCCCGGGGCTTTAAGATAGATACACCGCAGCATAAGACAGCATCATTCCAAACGGATCGATTTATAAAAATCGCATGCCGCCATCCGGCGGAGGAAGGAAGAAGACCATGACTGAATTTGAACACATCAACGCTGTGGAACTGAACGCCGAGGAAATGAACCAGGCCGTGGGCGGCGTCAACCGCTACAAGGCCCTGCCCCCCAAGGACGGCTTCTTCGCCTACAAGGTCGCCAAGGGAGATACCCTGGGCAAGATCGCCCGGGAAAACGGCTGCACCGTGCGGGACCTGATGGCCTGGAACCCCAAGATCACCAACGCCAACCAGATCTACGTCAACGAATTCCTCTACATCCGCGGATAAGCCCCGCGAAGCGCAAACGGCCCCCGTCCATAATGCCGATGCTCGCACGCTCGTTTTCAAGAAAACGGATTTCGGCATCTGTCTGGCAGGGGCGGCACAGCAAAAAACGGTCTGCACTGTTGAGGTGCGGAGCGTTTTTTTGCTTCCGCAGGCGTTTGCTTAAGATAGGATGGGAAAGCCGGCGAAGAACATCCTCCTATAGCAATCAAATGCAAAAAACCGGCCTTGCGCTTTTGCTATGCTGTGGGTGCAAAGGAGTGCGTAAATCCATCTTTCCATAAATGCGAACCCCCTATGGCGTACGGCTCCATCCTGCCCTACAGTGAAGGAAATACGGCGGCTGTCGAGGGAACCGACCTGCCCGGCTGCTGCGTGCGGATCGTGGTCAGCGCTGGGATACGGTAAAGAGCGAATAGAAGTAACCCTTCTGCTCCATAAGATCCTCAAAAGTCCCCCGTTCCGTAACCACGCCGTTTTTCAATGCAAACAGCCCTGTACAGCGGCGCAGGATGTTTTCGTCCAGGTCGTGGGTCACGATGACGCGGGTATAGCCGTCCAGCTTCAGAATTGCGTCCAGCACCTCAAAGGAGGTCTCCGCGTCCAGGGATGCCGTGGCCTCGTCCACAAAGAGTACCGGGGTCTTGCGGAGCAGTGCCCGGGCGATGGAGATCCGCTGCCGCTCGCCGCCGGAGAGACCGGAGCCGTTTTCTCCGCACAGGTAGTCCGCGCCCTTTTCGTCGATGAGCTTTTTCAGCCCGGACAGCCGCACGGCGCGCTCAATCTCCTCTTCCGGAAAGTCGGAGAACATGGTGATGTTGTCACGTATGGTGCTGTTAAAGACGAACACGTTCTGCTGAATCATGGACACCAGGTCATAGAGCGAGCCGGCCGATATGGTTTTGAGTTCCTTCCCGTCATAGAAGATCCCGCCCTGATAGTTTTTCGAGGATGCCATCAGTAGATTCAGGATGGTCGACTTGCCGCTGCCGGAGCCGCCCACCAGCGCGTAGCAGCCGCCGGCAGGGAACTCCATGCCGACCCCTTTCAGCACGGGGTTTCCTTCCTCATAGGCAAATTCCAGATTCCTGACGGAGATCCCCTCGCTGAGCCGCGGCGGGCATTCTTCGCCCTCGTCAGGGGTGTTTTTGTTCAGGGCCTGCGCCAGCTTCCCGATCAGTTCCATGGAAGCCTTCATGCCGGCAAAGAAAACCGGAAAGGCCTGGATGGGCGCCAGGACATAATTCAGCAGCTGCACAAATACAATGGCGGTGCCGGCGGTGATGCCTCCCCTGCCGGAAAGCGCCAGTGCTGCCGCGACAAAGAATACGCCAAACTGCAGGATCCCTCCGGCAATGCCGGAAGCGTAACCGACGTGGACATTCACTTTTTCGCGTTTTTTGGATGCACCGGCAACGGCCAGGTTGCTGTCATCATGCAGGCGGGTAATGCTCTTCTCTGCTTTAAAGCTCTTGATCACGGAAAAACCCGTCAGCGCGTCCTTCAGCATTCCGGTGTAGGCCTCCTTTTTATCAGAGACCTCTTTTTCCGCTTTAGCCGCTCTGTCTCCAAGGAGGACGGAGACGATGATCGGCAGCAGGGAAAAACCGAACGCGACCAGCGTCAGCAGCGGGCTGTACCACAGCATCAGGCCCAGCGCGCCGATAAAGGTGATGCCCACCTGGACAGCGCCCTGCAATTGACCGATGAAATCCTTTTCGATGGTATTGACATCGTTGGACAGGGCGGAGATATAGAGCGAGCTGTTCTCTCCCGAAAAGGCCAGGATCCCTTTCCCCATCAGCCGGCTGAAGACGTATTCCCGGTACTGCTTCACAGCCTTTGTGCGGAATGCAGTAAGAAAGGCGCAATCGAGGATCCATGCGATGACATGCAGCGCGATCCCGCCTCCCGCAATGAGCAGAAGCGTTCCCATACTGTAAGGACAGTCCCCGGAAATCAGATCGGAGACCTCCTTCAGCAGCCACGAGATGACCAGCGCTCCTGCAGAGCCGAGCAAGGCCGCAAGAACGGTCATGGCCAGGTTGAATTTGTTCTCCCGGAACAGCACTTTGAGGAACGGGCGCCGCAGCGCTTTGATTTCTTTCTTATCCATGATGATTCTCCTGTTCAATAAGGATTTTCCAAAGAGCGGTCAGCTCTTCATTTTCAAATGAACTGATCGCTTTACTGACACCGTCCATTGCCGTCGTCCCCAGGGCATCGTGGGCGCTGGTGCCTTCAATGCGGGTGACGAAGCGGATATCGCTTTCGTCATAGCTGGGGGCGGCATCAAAGAATGCGGCAAGCTCTTTGGCCTTGATCAGGGTTTTACGCGCCTCGCAGGTCTCTCCTGCCAGGAACTGCGCCCCGGCAAGGGCCCCGAGCAGCGTGGCGCATATTTTGTCGAAAAAGTTCGGCGTATCTTCTTTTCGAAACTCCGAAAGAAGCCGTGTTCCGCAGCCCAGGATCGCCTGCAGGGATGCATAATCGCCGCTCCTGGTATAGACGTTCATATAGCCGATGATTGTGGTAATCAGTTCGGAGACATTCTTGAGAAGGGCTTCTGACAAAAACCGCTGAGCCTCCGCTGTGTGTCCGTTCTGCGCCAGATTATTCCCGATCTCATGGCTGTACTGTCCTCCGGCGTTATGGGCTTTCCAAAGCGCGATGGCCCTGTCCTTTTCGCCCAGTCCCAAATAGGTTTCCGCGATTCTCCCGTAGATGGTTTCCTCGCTGATCAGCGGGTCCTTGTTTTGCGGCAACAATAGGAGGGATCGTTCCAGCAGCTCCAGCGCACGGCGGAACAGGGCCTTCTCCCCGGTGTCAAAGCCAAACGCATGATTCAGCACAGCGCTCTCGTACACGATCCGAAAGGAGTTCGGATACTTCCCCAATGCTTTTTCCGCCTCCGTAAGCCCTTCCCGTTCCTTGCTGCGCCGGCATTCCTGCAAACGCTTCACCGTCGCATCCAGGCGGTTGTCCTTTACTTCATAGCCAAGCAGGACGTCCACAGAGGTATCAAAAAAGTCAGCCATCTGAAGGATCGTCTCCAGCTCCGGAACCGACAGCTTTGCCTCCCATTTGTATACCGCGCCCGCGGTCACGCCCAATGCCTCGGCGAATTGTTCCTGCGTCAAAGACCGTTCCTTGCGGAAAGCGCGGATGTTTTCCGCCAGCATCATCTTCATATGCCTCCTCCCTTGCGTTCCCCAGATGATTATAAGGCCTCAATGCGAGAAAAGGAACAGACCATTCGTATCAATTGAATGGAATATTCTCTACCGTCAGTAAGAGCTTCGTTTCTTCATAAAGGGTTCCCAAAGAGGCCACAGCCGTTGGGATGGTCTGCAGGATCATAGGATCTCTGCCGGCGGTATAAGGACTGCCAAGTCCTTCGGGCAGAGAGCTCATTGTGCTTTCCTCCATCCATCAGGACTCCCTCCTCCTGCACGCAGATGCCTTTTCTGAATTCCCGGCCAATGCCGTGTTATGGAAGGCCTTCGCGGCAGCCGTTTTTTTACATATAAAAGCCTCAAACGGAGGCCTGTCAAAGGCTTTATCGCCGGATGGGCGCGGATAGGTCACTTGCACCGCGAGACGCAAGATTGAGGAAGTAAAAGCAAGTTGAAGGAG
>CAMJUL010000026.1 GCA_946408995.1 uncultured Clostridia bacterium
CCCTTCTGAGGTACAGTTTTTCTTTTTCTGTATCCTCAAAAGGGAGCATATCATCCGCGGCAGCCCTTTTTGTATCCCCTCTCCCTCAGCCTTCCTCCCCGCCCAGGGCCTCAAGGAGCGCCGGGACATTCTCGTCAGAATACTCAATCTCCGTCGAAAGCCTGCGGCAAAGGTCCGTCAGACGCTCCAGGCTCGGGCGGTCCTCCCCCGCCAAAAGGGCGCACAGCAACCTGCTCAAAAGCACCACCAGACCGCAGCGCGCCTGAAAGGCGCCGTCCTCCAGGGCGCCGGGCAGATGCCTTGTCACAAAATAGACCGCCGCCTGCTCCAGGGGCAGGTCCCACCCTCCGGGAAGGGGGCGTTCGGCCCCAAGGCGCTCCTCAAGGAGCCCCCTCCAGTCCTTCTCCAGGGCTTCAAGGCAAAGCAGCCGCTCCCGCCAGGCGGCGGCCGGCCCAACAAAAGGACAAAGGCCCGCGGCTTCAAGGGAAGAAAGCCTCGCCTCCAGGGGGATCGCCCGGTCCCACAAAACGGCGAGGACCCGGTCCCGAAAGGCAAGGAACGCCTTTTCCCGCCGTCCCTTCGGCCGCGGGCCCGCCGTCCCCTCCCGGGGGATGAGGCGGGCCTTTTCCGTCTCGGTCAGGATGACCCGGGCCGCCTCCTCGCAGCACATTCCCAGGCCCTCTTCCACCCAGGAGGAAAAAACGTTCCGGTACCTGGGATGGTCCCGGCAGATCTGGCAAAGGGCCTCCTCCCCCAGGCGGGTGTAGATCCTGCACAGCCCCGTATCGTCAAGGAACGGACAGCGCCCGTTCCCGGTCATAAGAAACCTCGCCTCCCCGTTCGCAAGGGCCATGCTCCGGCGCAGCTCCTCCCCGAAGGGGCCGGGAACGGAAGCGTACAGGGCCGCCGTCTCCCCGTCGATGTCGATCTCCCACCCCGCGCAGCAGGTATGCCGGCAGGCGGAAGCGGTGCAGCGGAACCGGGGATAATAGACCGGCACATATTCACGCATGCTCTGTCTTCCCCCAGCCCATCATGGACCGGATGACCTCCTCTATCTCCCGCGCGGCGGCAATGTGGGTCCTGGCGCTTGGGTGAAAATCACATCCGTAGCCGTCCCTTGCCCCGTCCTGTTCCTCAAAGCCGTGGAAGAGGACCGTGCAGGAAGGATGCTCCCGGGCAAAACGCAGGGTCTGCCTTTCCGTCTCCGGGCAAAGGCGGGTGCCCATCAGGCCCAGGCAGCAAAGCAGCGCCGCCTGCGGGTTCATTGCGTGCACCGTGTCCAGCAGCGCCCGGTACCTGCGGCCAAAGACCGCCTCCCGGGCCGGATCCCCCCGGACAAAACTGTCGTCATTGGTTCCAAGGTGGATAACGATCAATTGGGGACGGAACCGCTCCGCCCTAAGTCTCGGGCAGATCCCCCGGCGGGTATCCAACCGCAGGTCCTCAAAGGGATACAATTGGCCCATCAGGAACTCCTCCCGGGGCTCGTTCACCTCCGGGGGCACATAGTGCGACAGCACGCCGATGCCGCTCCAGGAGATCCATTCCGCCTCGGCGTCCAGCGCCCGGGCCGCAAGGCCCGCATAGCCCTTCAGGGGATGCTCCGTCCCCGTGGTGAAGGGCTCGTTTTCATCCGCCCCCTCGATGCCGTAGCCGCAGGTGATGGAATCCCCGATGAATTCGATGCGCCGGGGCTTTTTTTCCGGCGCCCGGACCGTAAGCGTCCCCTCCCGCGGGGGACGGAAGGAAACGTTCCGCACCCCTACCAGGCCGAAGGCGGCCTCGCTGAGCTTGACCAGGGACACCCGGTGGCTTCCCTCCGTCAGGCGCACGGTCACCCGCTCCTCCCCCCGGAGCAGCAGGGTCCTCTCCTCCTGTCCGTCCACATACACCGCGGCCCGGCCCAGATGTCCCTCTGCCAGGGGAAGCTCGTCCGTCACAAGGTCAAAGGTCACCTCCGGGCTGTTGGTAACGCATTCCAGGCAGGAACCGCTCCAGCCAAGGTACAGTACGCCGTCTGAAAAGGTGTTTCTTCCGCTTTGAGCGAATCTTTTGTCTTCCGGGTTCATAATGCCTCCCAATGATTTCCACGCGGTGTCCGGCGCTGTTTTTCTTCTGTACGCCCTTCTCACCCGGGGCGGATGTGTTGTATAATAGCCCTGAAATACGCATAAGGAGCTGCCTATGTCCGGAACAATCATTCCACGGGGATACCAACCCAAATTGGATCTGTACAGCACCCAGCATTCCATCAGCCTGATCAAGCGCACCTTTCAGGACTTCCTCTCCAATGCCCTGAACCTGAAACGGGTGTCCGCCCCCCTGTTCGTCGATCCCGCCACCGGTTTGAACGACGACCTGAACGGGGTGGAGCGCCCCGTCACCTTCGATATTCCTGCGGCCGGAATGAACGCCGCCGTGGTCCATTCCCTGGCCAAATGGAAGCGCATGGCCCTGTGGCGCTATGACTTTCATCCCGGCAAGGGCATTTATACGGATATGAACGCCATCCGCCGGGACGAGGAGCTGGACAATCTCCACAGCGTCTATGTGGACCAATGGGACTGGGAAAAGGTCATCACCCGGGAAATGCGCAACCAGCGCACCCTGCGGGAGGCCGTGAGGAGCATCGTGGAATGCGTCTGCGACGCCCAGCTGACCGTCCGCGGCCGCTTCCCCCAATTGGGCGGGGAGCTTTTGAACCGGGACGTTTTCTTCATTACCTCCCAGGAGCTGGAAGACCTTTACCCCGACAACAGCCCCAAGGAGCGGGAAACGCTGATCGTCCGGGACAAGAAAACCGTCTTCATCGAGCAGATCGGCGGGAAGCTGCGCTCCGGACGGCCCCACGATGGCCGGGCCCCGGACTATGACGATTGGGACCTGAACGGCGACATCCTGTTCTATCACGCCACGCTGGACTGCGCCATGGAGATCTCCAGCATGGGCATCCGGGTGGACGCGGAAAGCCTTTCCCGGCAGCTGCGCATCGCCGGCTGCGAGGACCGCAGGGGCCTGGAGTTCCACCGCATGCTGCTGGAAAACCGTCTTCCCTTGACCATGGGCGGCGGCATCGGCCAAAGCCGGCTGTGCATGCTGCTGCTTGGCAAGGCCCACATCGGGGAGGTCCAGTCCTCCATCTGGGATGAGAAGACCCGCGCCGCCTGTGAAGAAGCCGGTATCCAGCTTTTGTAAGAAGCCCGGCGCGCCACCGCTTAAAGCAGTGCCCCTCCCGAAGAAAACTTCGGGAGGGGCACTTTATGATCCCTGAGGATCAATAGCCCATCTTCTCGGGATAGGATTTGATGTCGGCTTCGCTGATCCACTGGTCCAAAGCGGCATTGTACGCTTCGGTCTTCTTATTCTCCAGCAGGGAATCTCCCAGGGTGGCGCGGGCTTCTTCCAGCGTCATGCGGACCCCTTCGGGGATCGCGGCCACGTACTTGATGATGTGACTGCCGTAGGAGGTCAGCACCGGCTCGGACACGTCTCCCTCGTTCTGGAGGGCAAGGGCGGTGCTCAGGAAGGGCTCCACATAGTTCGCGCCCTCACAGACGGCGTAGCCGTTGGTCAGACCGGGTTCGCTCTTCATGCCGGGGTCCTCGCCATACTCGGCCATCAGGGCGTCAAAGTCCGCGCCGTCGGCCTTCACCAGGGCATACACCTTGTCCACCTTGTCCTGGATCGCCTTGCCCGCGGCGGCCTGGGCCTCGTCATAAGCCTTCTGGGCGGCGTCCACGGCCTCCTGCGCGGCGGCGGTGGCTTCCTTGGCGGTATCCAGGGCCTTCTGCAGGGCATCCTTGTCCGCGTTATCCGCGGCGTTGTCCAGGGCGTTCTGCGCCACGGACTCGCTCTCCTCAGCGGAGGTCAGGCCCGCCTGGGCGTCGGTCAGCGCGGTGTTGGCGGCGGTGATCTTCGCTGCGTCTTCCTCGGCATAGTTGATCAGGATGTGCTTGACATAGCGGTACCCTGCCGGGGCGTAATAGCAGACAGCGCCTTTGTTCAGGTTGGAGCCGAAGACCTTCAGGTCCGCTTCATAGCTGCTCTTCTCGGTGGCGACCCGCTCGTCCAGCGCGGCCTGCACCTCTTCGTCCGTCACGGTCACAGGATCCTTGATGGACTTTTCGATCTTCTCAAGCAGCTTCTGGTTCTTGGCTTCCTCCAGGAAGCTGTCCAGGGTCAGGCCGTGCGCCTCGGCATAGGCCTTGGCCTCCGCCTCCAGCTCGTCGCCGATCTTTTCGGTGACCAGCGCGGAGGATTTGATGGTCTCCAGCTGGGCCTGATAGGCTTCCTCCGCCTGCTTCTGAAGCTCGCTCAGCTCCTCCTCGGTGAACTGGTCCAGGCCCTGCTTCACGGCCTGCTGCCTGGCCACCATGCTGTCCTTCTGCTGGTCCAGTATCATTTCCAGGATGCTGGAGGCATCCGTGGGGTACTGCTGGCTGTAGCCCATCTGGCTGTAGAAGTTGTTGTACTGGGTATAAAGCTGCTGATAATAGGTTACGGCGTTGGAAATGGTCTGCTTGTTCACGGTTTCCCCGTTGACACTCAGAATGGTCTGGTTGGCGTCGGCCACCGGGTCCACAGTGTTCAGGGTGCATCCGCTCAGCATCAGCACCACCGCCATCACAAGGGCTAAAAACGTCAGTTTTTTCATTGAAAGGACATCTCCCATCTCAATTCATTGCAACTTTGTCAATTATACAGGAAAAGTTTCTCTTGGGCAAGAGGTTTTTCTTCAACTTCGCGCTTTTGCCCTCTTTTGGGCGTCATCGTCCCCGTCTTCAGGGCTTTTTCCTCAGCTTTTGGTAGCTTCCGTCCTCCTGCTGGATGTAGACCCTCTCCAGGGTGCTTTGAACGCTCACGCGGAATTCCAGAATGTATTTCTGCCGAAGCGCCGCCTGTTCCCGGGCTTCCTCCTCGGTCAGCTCCGAGGCCTTCTTTTTCCGCGCCAATTCGTTGATGCGCTCGATCTCGTGTTTTTCCATGCCCTCTCCTTTCCGGTCGCTCCTGTCAGGTCCTTGTTTTCGCTTCCGCGCGCGCCCGCACGTGCAGGGCAACGCCCCCGAAGAAGCAAAGCAGCGCGATGTACACCGCGTACAGCAATAGCCTTGAGAAGTCGGTGCGGTCGATCATGAACTCCAGCCCCACCAGCGCGCCCACCATCAGGGGGATCAGCGCGAGGGCAAAGATCCAAAGACCCCTGCCGGTCCCTTTTCGTCTCAGCCGCAGGGCGTACACGATCATGGCCGAGGCGGCGCACGCGAAGGCCAGGATGTGCTGGGCGCCGACAAAGGAAAAGCTCATATGCCTGTCATACCGCAGGCTTTCCATCAGCACCTGGGTCAGCCCGAACAGGAGCAGGGCGAAGACAAAGGTCTCCCCGGCCCCGCGTTTTTTGGAAAGATGCCACTCAAACAGCACAAACAGAGCGACGGCCGTCAGGCTTTCCAGAAGGTAGGTGGCGATGTAGTCGTCATACTCCCCGTGGACGATGAACAGGCTGAAGTTTGTTACCCTCTCCCTGAGCGGTCTGGAGATGCCAAAGCTGTCCAGGGCCCCCTCGCCCAGCCGCTCCGCCGCCACCAGCAGCATCAGGCAGCCTGCCAGCACGTCCAAGAGGGCCCTGGGGTCCTCCTTCATGAGCCGCGCGCACAAAAGCGCGCCCAGGCAGGCCCCCAGGAGCGCGCCGAACATGCTGAACCCGCCGGAAAAGGGATTCAGTACCATGCCAAGGTACTCCCCAAAGGAGAGGCTGCCGTCCGCCAGGTCCTCAAACACGCGCATCTGCACGTCCGTCAGGCAGTAAAGGAGACGGCTGAAAACAAACCCGCAGACCAGGCCCAGAAAGCCGCAGAGGGCCGCCGTCCCCGCCCTGAACCTTTCCCTGCACCGGAAATGGAGAAAAAGCAGGCACAGCGCCGCCCCGAAGAAGCAGTACAGGCCCCAGGTGTACACCTGAACGCCAAGGAATACCGTGGACGGCGCGTCCTCCAGATGCTGAAGCATTCCATTCCCTCCGTCGGTTTATCGCGCGGACGCGAAATAGATGATGTCGCTCTGGGCGCGTTCGGAGGCGGCTGAACGGTCCATGTAGAAGCCGTCGTGGAAAACAAGCGTCGCGCTGTTCCCGCCGTCCAGATTGAAGGCCTCAATGCATCCCAGGTCATACATGAAATCGGCCAGCTCCTGATGGGTGGTCCCCTTGGAATCCTCCGAGCGGCCTTCGGCCACCACCAGCACATAGGACAGCGGCCCGGTCTGCCCGATGGCGGCCCGGGGCTCCCTGCCGTTGGGGTTGTAGCCGTATCCCGTGTCCATGGTCAGCTTTTCCCCGCCCTTGACCAGCACCGGTCCGAAAGTGAAGGCGTTGGCGATGGTGCCCCCCTCCTCCAGGTACGTTTCCAATTGCGTCTTGGCAGGCTCTGTACCGCTCTTGATAAAGGTATGGAAATTGCCTTCCATATCGATGATCAGCAGGTCTTTTTTCTTGTTGGTTTTGTGGCGGATCTTGACGCCCATGCGGTATTCAAAAGTGGTCTTGTTGGCGTCGTCGGCAAAATAATCCCCGTTGATGGCCACAATGGCGTTTTTGGCCTTGGCCATGGAGGACGGCTTGGCCGTCGATGTGCTTCTGTCGGTCGGCTTGCCCGCCGTCGCCGTGCGCAGCTGGCTGGCGTGCCCCACCGTCACCCGGGCGATCCGCCAGACCACGCCCTCCTCCTCCACGGTCTCCATGGCGACCGTGATGGTTTCGTCGCTGTATCCGTCCTGGGTCCAGCCATTTTCATCCGGCTCGCTTCCCGCGGAAAAATCCATCGGAAGAGATTTCACCTCTTCCGCCAGGGAAACGGGACTGCACAGCACCAGCGGCATACACAGGCACAGAAGGAGAGAAAGCACCGTCAACAGGATACGCAGGGATTTGCTCATGGGTTGGTTTCCTTTCCGGGGTCCGCCGCGGGGTTGTCCTCCGCGGTCCGCCCTTACGTTGATTGCCTGAGCGCGGTCAGCCGCGCTTCCTTCCGTCCTCCGGGCGGAAGACCCAGCCCTTCTGGACGCGGTAATTGACCAGGAACAGGACGATATCCACCGGGATCTTCAAAAGGGTGGTGGACACCTGGGGCAGCAAAAGATGCAGCGCCCCCACCGCCAGGCCCGAAACCGTGGCCACCGCCACGCACAGCAAGGCGTACCTCGCCGGGGCGCCGGGGCTGCTTTTCAGGGTGAACACGAAGGCCTTGTTCAGCTTGTAATTGAGCACGGCGGAGACCACCCGCGCCCCGTAGGTGGCAAGCAGCTGCCGCAGGTCGCTCCGCAGGAAGGTGCCCTCGAAAACGATGACCGGCTGGGGCCAGATCCCCGGCAAAACAAAGGTGGACAAAAGGAAAAACAGCAGGTAATCCGCCAGGAAGGAGATCACGCTCGCGGAAACAAACCTGAAAAAGCCGGCAAGGATCAATTTGTAAATGCGCCAGGAATCCCGGACCGGATGGAAATGGGTCCCCTTGTTCTCATCCAGATAAATGGTGCGGATGGGGATGGGGATCATGGGGATCTTCAGGAGGGCGCACTGGATCAGCTGGTTCATTTCGTACTCAAACCGGTCCCCCTTCACTTTCAGCATCATGGGGATCATGGAGCGGGGGAAGGCCCTCAGACCGGTCTGGGTATCCGGGAGGGAGGGGCCGTAGAGCACCCGGAAGACCAGGGAGGTGATCCGGTTGCCCGCCCGGGATTTGGGGGGCACCTGCACGCTGCCCTTGGAAAAATCCCTGCTTCCCAGCAGCAGCGCTTCCTCATCCTCCTTCATCAGGCCGCACAGGTTCAGGGCGTCCTCCACGGTATGCTGCCCGTCGCTGTCCGCCGTTACGATTCCCCGGAAGGCGGTCTCGTCCTGAATGTAGCGGAACCCGGTCTTCAGTGCCCGGCCCTTGCCGTAATTGACCTCATGATGAAGGACCCGGCACCCTTCCTTTTGCGCCAGGCGGTCAAAAAACGCCTGATACTCCGCCGCGGACCCGTCGTCCACCACCACCAGACCGCCAAAGCCGGCCTCCAGCAGCCGCTCGGCGTATTGGATGAGCCGCTCGTCCGGCGAGAGGGACGGGATCAGCACGCAGCAATCCTTCTTGTCCATGCGATAAAAACCCTTTCGTGCCAAATTCATTGTCCGGCGGGGGCCTTCGCGGCTCCGTCACCGGCCGATCAGGGTGTCCAGGTAAATGTCCCCGAAGGAGGACAGATCCTGCCCTGCCGTTTCCATGAGAACCCTTTCAAAATCCGCCCTGGAGGCCCTCTGCCAGGCAAAACGGTCCGCATACGCCTTCAGGACGGCGTTCAGTTTCCCGTCCGTGTAGGTATCCAGGGCGCACAGGTACGCCGTCCCGCGGCCGTAGACCACGGTATCGTACTGCGCGCAATCCGAAAAGCGGTCGATGGGGCTTCCCGGGGTAACGCTGCCCTCCACCTGTTCCTCCAGAGGCGCGTCCGCCAGGTAGTAGCGCAGCGACGCCCTGGAATCCTCGCCGTAGCGGGCCCGGACATACTCCAGCACGGCCCACTGGCACAGCGCCTCGTCCTGCCAGGGCTCGTTGACCTGGTCCGACCCCACCAGGTCGTAAAACCACAGGTGGGCACATTCATGGGCCAGGGGAAGCTCCCAATCCTCCTGCCCGCTTTCAAAAAGGCGGTCGGACAGAAGCACCAGGCCCGGATATTCCATGCCGTCAAAGGGGAAGGGGAAGGCAGCCACCGTCAGGCAGGCCCTTGGCGGCGGGCCGTAAAGCGCCGTATAGGCTTTCAGGATCTCCCCCGCCCGGTCCGCCACCTTTTCCCGATCCCCCCGGATGTTCACCAACCGGACCAGGACCTGTCCGAAGGACTTCTCCAGGGCCCTCTCCCCCCGGAAAAAGAGCAGCGCCATGTCCCTGGCCGCCTCCAGCGTCCCCGTCCAGGTGCCGTCAGGCCCTTTCTCAAAGGCGCAGGAGCCGTAAGGGACCCAGCCCTCCTCCAGGGACAGGGAAAGCTGCCAGTCCATGCAGTCGGACACAAACGGATCTCCGATGGGGGTATAGGGGTCCAGGCGGTATGCGTTCCTTTCCCCGTCGTAAACCGCCGGGAGGGCCAGGGCGTTTCCAAGGACCCACAGATCCCCGCTTCTCTGGCAGCGCCAGCGGCACTCGGGGATCTCCAGAAGGAAGCTGACCGTCAGGGTGCCCCATTCCCCGGCCTCCCAGTCCTTTGTTTCCACCCGCAGGGCGGTCTCGTCCCCGTCCGTCCAGCGGCCGGCCGCGCTTTCGCCCTGCCAGCGGATCCCCATCAGGGTCACCCGGCCCGGACTAAAGCCCAACGGATAGCACTCGTCATACAGGATCCCCGCCGGGCTGTGCGCCTCATCCCGGAAGGCGTTCAGGTAAAACCGGAGCACCGTGTGGTCCAGAGGCCCACAGGACCGGTTGCGCATCCGGAGGGTCTCTGTCACCGCCACGGTCCCCTCCCCGGCGTGCATCACCGCCTGAAGGCGGCACTGATCCCTGTCTTCCCCCTGGGGAAGCGGGCGGACCGTCAGGGACGGGGCGCCTTTCCGGAAGACGGAAAAGAGCCCCAGCAGGACAAGGCACGTCAATAGCGCACTTGCCCCCAGGAGGAGGCCCCTCCTCGCGCGTATGGGCATTATACCCCGTTTCCCCGCCATTTTCCAGTCCTTTCGTTTCCTTCCGGTTTCTTCCCTTCCCTTATCCAACGGGAAAAAAGCAGGTTTCTTTCCCTCCCTTATTCAATGGAAAAAAACGTTTTCTTCCGGACGGCGCATTTTTTTGTCAGTCCGCCTCCCGGGGACCCGTCAGGAAACGCAGCACCTCCACCACCCGGCGCATCTCGTCCACGGAGACATATTCGTACACGCCATGGCAGTTGCGGCCGCCGGTTCCCAAATTGGGGCAGGGAAGCCCCATAAAGGTCAGCCGGCTTCCGTCGGTGCCGCCCCGTACGGGCTGGGTCACAGGCTCCATGCCCGCCCTGCGGATCGCCCGGCGGGCCCGTTCGGCGATCCAGGGCTTTTCCCGCAGGCGCAGCGCCATATTATAGTAGGAATCCCGGATCTCCAGGCAGACCGTGCCCTCCCCGTACCGGTCGTTGAGGAAAGCGGCGGTTTTCTCCATGCGCGCCTTGCGCGCCTCAAAGCGATCCGTGTCGTGGTCGCGGAGGATGTATCTCATTTCCGCCCTGTCCACACCGCCGCTCAGCGCGCAAAGGTGATAGAACCCTTCCCTGCCCATCGTGTGCTCCGGCACCTCCGCGCAGGGCAGCATGGCGTCCAGCTCCATGGCCACCTTCAGGGCGTTGAGCATTTTGTCCTTGGCCGAACCCGGATGGATGGAAAGCCCCCGGATGATCACCCGGACGCCGGCGGCGTTGAAGGTCTCCTCCTCGATCTCGTTGGCCTCCCCGCCGTCCACGGTGTAGGCATAGTCCGCCCCGAAGGCGGCCACGTCAAACCGGTCCGCCCCGCTGCCGATCTCCTCGTCCGGGGTAAAGGCCACCGAGATGGCGCAATGGGGCTCCTCGGGATGCTCCCTGTAGTATTCCAGAAGGGACATGATCTCCGCGACGCCGGCCTTGTCGTCCGCCCCCAGGCAGGTGGTCCCGTCCGTCACGATGATCTCGTGCCCTACGACCCCGCGCAGGTTTTCAAACTGCGCTTCCCTCATCACGATGCCCTTTTCCTCGTTCAGCACCACGTCCCCGCCCGTGTATTTGAGCACCCGGGCCTTCAGCGGCGCGGCGGGCACGCAGTTGACCGTGTCCATATGGGCGATCAGGCCGATCCTGTCCTCCCTCTCCATGCCGGGAGTGGCCGGAAGGAAGCCGTACACATAGCAGTCCTCCGTCAGGCGGACGTTTCTGAGGCCCAGGTCCCGCATTTCCGCTTCAAGAAGCCTTGCCAGGTCAAACTGGCAGTCCGTGGAAGGGCACCGCCGGGGGCTGTCCTCGTCCGAGGCGGTCAGGATGCGCGCGTAACGCAGAAAGCGTTCTTCGATCTTTTCCATGTTCTGCTCCTTTTCAGTTTCCCGGGGCCTCGACCAATCCCCGTAAAAGCGCCTGCATGTCATGGTACCGGTAGGGGGTCGGGCAGGCGGCCCCGTAGCCGTCCGCGTCAAACAGCGCGCAGGCGATCCCCGCGTTGACGCCGCTTTCCAGGTCCAGGTCCCTGTCCCCGATCATGACGCACTGCGTCCTGTCCAGGCCGTGCTTTTCGATCAGGTAATTCAGGCCCTCGGGGGAGGGCTTTGCAGCAAATCCCATGTCCGCCGTCACAAAATCCTTGAAGTACTCAAGGAACCCCTCCCGCCTCAGGGCCGGCAGACAGGTTTCCCCCCGGTGGGTATAGATAAAGTTCCATCCGCCTTCCTGCCGGATCCTGCGCAGCACCTCCCCCGTCCCGGGGTAGGGCCGCATGGTTTCGGGGCCCTCCTCCTCGCTGTGGCGCCGGTATCCCAATAAAAGCGCCTCCGGGGAAACCCGGCCGCCGCTCCTTGAAGCGAAGGTCTCGCAGGCGTGCCAAAGCTTCACCTTCATCAGCGCTTCCGTTTCCTCAAGGGAGGCGCTCAGCCCCGCGTCCGCCATGCCCTTCAAAAAGGCCCGGGCCATGCGGGGATAGGTATTGAAAAGCGTGCCGTCAAAATCCCAGAAAAAATACCTGAAAAGCATGCTGTCTCCCTGTTCGAACGTTCAAAGAAGGCTGGTCTGCTCCATCCCGTCCTCCGCGTCGGAGGGAAGGTTCCCCGGCACCTGGAGCTTCAGATGGCGGTAGGCCTGCTCCGTGGCGATCCGGCCCGACCGGGTGCGCATCACCAGGCCCTGCTGCATCAGGAAAGGCTCATACACGTCCTCAATGGTCCCCGGGTCCTCGTTGACCGCGGCCGCCAGGGTATCCAGGCCCACCGGCCGGCCGGAAAAGGTGCCGGTCAGGGCCCGGAGGATCTCCCGGTCCATCCGGTCCAGGCCCAATTCGTCCACCTCCAGGAGGTCGATGCCCTCCCTGGCGGACTGAAGGGTGATGACCCCGCCCGACTTGAGCTGCGCGTAGTCCCGTACCCTTTTGAGCATCCGGTTGGCGATCCTCGGGGTGCCCCGGGACCTGCGGGCGATCTCCAGAAGGCCCTCTTCCTCAAAGCGTACCCCAAGGATGCCCGCGGACCTGGAAACGATGCGGGTCAGCTCCTCCGGGGTATACAATTCCAGGGTATAAATAATGCCAAACCGGTCCCTGAGGGGATGGGAGAGCATTCCCTGCCGGGTGGTCGCCCCGATCAGGGTAAACCGGGGCAGGTCCACCCGCATGGAGCGGGCCATGGGACCCTTGCCGATCATGATGTCCAGGACATGATCCTCCATGGCGGGGTACAGGATCTCCTCCACGGTGCGGGGGATGCGGTGGATCTCGTCAATGAACAATACGTCCCCCTGGTCCATGTTGGTCAGGATGGACGCCAGGTCTCCCGGCCGGGTGATGGCCGGCCCGGAGGTGATCCGGATGTTCTGACCCATTTCCGAGGCGACGATCTCCGCCATGGTGGTTTTTCCAAGGCCCGGCGGGCCCGAGAGCAGGATGTGGTCCAGAGGCTCGTGCCGCTGCAGGGCCGCCTCGATGTACATTTTCAGGCTGCGGCGCATTTTCTCCTGCCCGATGTATTCCCGAAGGGTCTTGGGGCGGAGGCTGACCTCCGTCTCCTGGTCCTCGGGCCGCACGGTCGCGCTCAGCAGCCGGTCTTCCTCATTCATCATTTTCCGGTATCCCTATTCCTGTGTATTTGCCCGGTCTGCTCTCCTCCCCGGCGCGGGCAGACAGCCGAAGGAGGGCCTGTCAGATATTTTTCAGGGCCAGGCGGAGAAGCTCGTTGGGATCCGTCGTCTGTCCCCGGACGGCCGCCACCGCCTTCTGGGCCTCCTGGGGGGTATAGCCCAGGCTCTGCAGGGCAAGAAGGGTATCCTGCACGCCTCCGCCCGGGCCTTCCCCTCCGTCCTGCATCCAGGCGGACGGGGCGTCCTCCCCGAGGATCGCCTTCAGCTCCTCGTCGGTGACCTTTCCCTTCATTTCAAGGGCCATGCGCTGGGCGGTTTTTTTGCCCACGCCCTGGGCCCTGGAGAGGGTGTTCACGTCCCCGTCCATGATGGCCTTCGTCAGGTCCTTCAGGGACATAGACCCCAGGATCTGCACGGCGGTTTTCGGCCCGATGCCGCTGACCGCCGTCAGGGAGCGGAACATGGCCCGCTCCTCCCGGCTGGCAAAGCCAAACAGCTCCATGCCGTCCTCCCGGACGCTCAGGAACGTATAGACCTTCATGGAGGCGCCTTTTTCCGGCGCCCTGTTGACCGTGTTCATGGAACAGGTGACCTGAAAGCCGATGCCCCCCACGTCCAGCACCAGGGAGTTCATCTCCTTTTCCGTCACCTTGCCCTCCAGATACGCAAACATAGCCCGCCTCCCGCTTTATTTCATCAGGTACTGTTCCTTCATCCGTCCCGCCTGCACATGGGTCAGCGCCGCGGCCACGGCGTCCGCCGCGTCGTCGGGGCGGATGATGTCCTCCAGCTTCAGGAGCAGCCGGACCATCTGCTGCATCTGATGCTTGTCCGCCTTGCCAAAGCCGGTAATGGACTGCTTGATCTGCATGGGCGTATACTCATACAGCGGCTTTCCGTATTCCGCGCAGGCGCACAGGGCGCAGCCCCGGGCGTGTCCCACGGCGATGCCGGTGGTGATGTTCTTGGCAAAAAACAATTCCTCAAAGGCGATCTCGTCCGGCGCGTATTTCTCAAGCAGCGCTTTTGTGCCCTGATAGATCTCCTTGAGCCGCTGGGGCAGCGTCCTGTCCGGCGTCGTGATCACGGCCCCGGCCTCTACCAGGCGTACGCGGCTCCCCGCGCTTTCCACAACACCCCACCCCATCGTGGCAAGGCCCGGATCGATTCCAAGTACGACCATTTCGTTTCCCGCTTTCCGCCGCGCCCCAAAGCGTGGAAGCGCAACGCTTTTATTTTATCAAAAAGCCTTCAAGGACGCAACCGTTTGCCTTCCTCCAAAAGAACAGTCAAGATACAATTCCGTCTTGAAGCCGCCCAAAAACTGCTTTATAATATTTGACGGTTTTTTATCCCGACCCTCGTAAACCGCCTGTTTATGCCCGTGTTGCAAAAGAAAGGGGTACTCCATGCCGCAGAGAACAGACATCAAAACCGTCCTCATTATCGGATCCGGCCCGATCATCATCGGCCAGGCCTGTGAATTTGACTATTCCGGCACGCAGGCATGCAAAGCGCTTCGGGCCCTGGGCTACAGGATCGTCCTGGTCAATTCCAATCCCGCCACCATCATGACGGACCCGGAAATGGCGGACGTTACTTACATCGAGCCCCTGAACGCCGAACGGCTGGAGCAGATCATCGCCAAGGAGCGTCCCGACGCCCTCCTGCCGAACCTGGGCGGCCAGAGCGGCCTGAACCTGGCCAGCGAATTGTACCAGAAGGGCATTCTGGACAAATACAGCGTCCAGGTCATCGGCGTCCAGGTCGACGCCATTGAGCGGGGAGAAGACCGCATTGAGTTCAAAAAGACCATGGAGGCCCTGAACATCGAAATGGCCCGGAGCGAAGTGGCCTACAGCGTGGAGGAGGGCCTTAAGATCGCGGACCGCCTGGGGTATCCCGTGGTGCTGCGCCCCGCCTACACCATGGGCGGCGCCGGCGGCGGCCTGGTCTACAACCGGGAGGAACTGAAAACCGTCATGGCCCGGGGCCTGCAGGCCTCCCTGGTCCACCAGGTCCTGGTGGAGGAAAGCATCCTCGGATGGGAAGAACTGGAGCTGGAAGTGGTGCGGGACAAGGACAACCGCATGATCACCGTCTGCTTCATCGAAAACGTGGACCCCATGGGAGTCCATACCGGGGATTCCTTCTGCACCGCCCCCATGCTGACCATTTCCCAGGACGTCCAGAAGCGCCTTCAGGAGCAGGCCTACCGCATCGTGGAACACATCGGCGTCATCGGCGGCACCAACGTGCAGTTTGCCCATGACCCGGTCAGCGACCGGATCATCGTTATCGAGATCAACCCCCGCACCTCCCGTTCCAGCGCCCTGGCCAGCAAAGCCACCGGCTTCCCCATCGCCCTGGTATCCGCCAAGCTGGCCGCCGGCATGACCCTGGCGGACATGCCCTGCGGCAAGTACGGCACGCTGGACAAATACCGTCCCGACGGGGATTACGTGGTGGTCAAGTTTGCCCGCTGGGCCTTTGAGAAGTTCAAGGGCGTCGAGGACAAACTGGGCACCCAGATGCGCGCGGTGGGCGAGGTCATGTCCATCGGACACAATTATAAAGAAGCCTTCCAGAAGGCCATTCGCAGCCTGGAAAAGGGCCGCTGGGGCCTGGGCCACGTGCCCGCCTTTGAGGCCATGAGCCTGGAGGAGCTGCTCAAAAAGCTGATCACCCCCTCCAGCGAAAGGCATTTTCTCATGTATGAGGCCCTCAAGAAGGGCGCCACGGTGCAGGAACTTCACCGCATCACCTGCGTCAAGGAATGGTTCATCGCCCAGATGCAGGAATTGGTCCGGGAAGAAGAGGACCTGGAGCGCAACGGCCTGACCGACGAACGCCTGATCCGGGCCAAGCAGGACGGCTTCAGCGACCGGTACCTGGCCCTGATCCTGGGCATGACGGAGGATGAGATCCGCGCCCGCAGGGAAAAGGCGGGCATCGGGGAAAAATGGCGGGGCGTCCACGTATCCGGCACGCCGGACAGCGCCTATTATTACTCCAGCTATTCCGGAGAGGACCTGGACACAGTCACCGAGGGCAGGCCCAAGGTCATGATCCTCGGCGGCGGCCCCAACCGCATCGGGCAGGGCATCGAATTCGACTACTGCTGCGTCCATGCCGCCAAGAGCCTGAAAAAGCTCGGATTTGAGACCATCATCGTCAACTGCAATCCCGAGACCGTTTCCACCGACTACGACACCAGCGACAAATTGTATTTTGAGCCCCTGACCCTGGAAGACGTGCTGAGCATCTACCGGAAGGAGAAGCCCGTTGGCGTCATCGCCCAGTTCGGCGGTCAGACGCCCCTGAACCTGGCTTCCGCCCTGGAAAAGAACGGGGTCCGGATCCTGGGCACCACGCCCCGGGTGATCGACCTGGCGGAGGACCGGGACCAGTTCCGCGCCATGATGGAAAAACTGGGCATCCCCATGCCCGAGAGCGGCATGGCCACCACCGTGGAGGAGGCCAAGGCCATCGCCCATTCCATCGGCTATCCGGTCATGGTGCGCCCCAGCTACGTCCTTGGGGGACGCGGCATGGAAGTGGTCTATGACGACGAGGCCATGACCTCCTACATGAACGCGGCCGTGGGCGTCACCCCCGACCGTCCCATCCTCATCGACCGGTTCCTCAACCACGCCCTGGAGTGCGAGGCGGACGCCATCGCCGACGGCACCCACGCCTTCGTCCCCGCTGTCATGGAGCACATCGAGCTCGCGGGCATCCATTCCGGCGACTCGGCCTGCATCATCCCCTCCAGGCATATCGACGAAGAGCACCTTCAGACCATCCGCACCTATACCCGCCGCATCGCCGAGGAAATGCACGTGGTGGGCCTGATGAACATGCAGTACGCCATCGAAAACGGCGTGGTGTACGTCCTGGAGGCCAACCCCAGGGCCAGCCGCACGGTGCCCCTGGTCAGCAAGGTCTGCGGCATCTCCATGGTGCCCCTGGCGGTGGAGGTCATTACCGCCGGCCTGACCGGCCGTCCCTCCCCCGTTCCCGCCCTGAAGGACCGCGTCATCCCCTATTACGGTGTCAAGGAGGCGGTCTTCCCCTTCAACATGTTCCAGGAGGTCGACCCGATCCTGGGGCCCGAAATGCGCTCCACCGGCGAGGTGCTGGGCCTGGCGGATACCACGGGCGAGGCCTTCTTCAAGGCCGAGGAGGCCGCCCAGGCGGCGCTCCCCACCCAGGGCACGGTGCTCATCAGCGTCAACCAGAAGGACAAACCCGAGGTACGCCAGCTGGCCGCCTCCCTGTACCGGGACGGCTTCACCCTGATGGCCACCGCCGGGACGGCCGCGCTGATCCGAGAAAGCGGCATCCCCGTGGAGGAGGTCAAAAAGCTCCACGAGGGCCGTCCGAACATCCTGGATCTGATCACCAACGGAAAGATCCAGCTGATCGTCAACTCCCCCGTGGGCAAGGACAGCATCTATGACGACAGCTACCTGCGCAAGGCCGCCATCAAGCACAAGATTCCCTACATCACCACCATCGCCGCCGCCCTGGCCGCGGCGGAGGGCATCGCCCGCGTACGGGAAAGCGGCCGCGGCAGCGTCCGGTCCCTGCAAAGCTGGCACAGCCTGATCCGTTGATTGATTCTTCCTCAGAAAGAGGTCTTTTATGATCCGTATTCTGGCCGATTCCACCTGCGACCTGGGGGCGCGCCTTCCCCGGCTCCATCATCTGTCCATTCTTCCCCTGCACATCCTGCTTGGGGAGCAGGATCACCTGGACGGGGAGGGCCTCTCCCCGGATGAGATCTTCGCCTGGAGCGACAGCACGAAGAAGGGGCCCAAAACAGCGGCCCCCAGCGTGGACGAGGCCCGGCAAATGCTGAAAAGCGGTCTGGACGCCGGGGACGAATGGGTCTGCTTCACCATCTCCTCCGACATGAGCGCCTCCTATTCCGTCCTCCTTCTGGCGGCGAAGCAGCTGCACGCCGAGGACCGGGTCCACGTGGTGGACTCCAGAAACCTCTCCACCGGGGTCGGCCTTCTGGCCCTGCAGGCCTGTGACGACGCCGCAAGGGGGCTGTCCGCCCCGGAGATCTGCGCCCACGCCGCGGCCACCGTGGACCGTGTGCGCTCCAGCTTCGTGGTGGATACCCTGGAATACCTTCACCGGGGCGGCCGGTGCGGCGGCCTGACCTCCATGATGGGGAGCGTTTTGCGCATCCACCCCAAAATTGTCGTGGAAAACGGCCTCATGCGCCCCGACCACAAATACCGGGGACACCTGGAGGCCGTCATCCCCCATTACGTACGGGACCTGGAAACGGCGCTTCTGTCCGCCGTCCCCAAACGGGTCTTCATCACCCATTCCGGCTGCGACGCGGAGATCGTCTCCAAGGTCCGCGCATTCCTTGAGGGCCTCGGCCGCTTTGAGGAGGTGCTTGAGACCGTCACCGGCGGCGTGGTGTCCAGCCACTGCGGCCCGGGCACCCTCGGTGTCCTTTTCATCGCGGAATAAGGCCCTTCCTGGCCCATGGAAAAAAGCGGAACGCTCTGTCAAACGGGCGTTCCGCTTTTCCTTTGGTCCAAGGCGGCTCAGTAGCTGATATAGCTGTCCATGGAATAGGGGAGCACCGCCACGATGTCATCCTCCAGGAAGACCAGGTAAAACAGCGGCGCGTCAGAATAAAAGGCGTAATTGTCCCTGAACTCGAAAACATCGCTGGCGTGGAAGGCGTACTGGACGCTTCCGTACCAGTAATCGCAGTGCTCGTCCAGACGGAAACGCTCCTGGACGGTGCTGGCGTTGGTATAGGTGGACCTGGCGCCGGAGGTATACTGGTCGGAAAAATAGGCTACGTCCACCAGATCGGCCTTCACATACCAGTTCCCGGAGGACTGGTAAAGCGAGGAAATAAAGCCCACTTCCACCCGGGTCCGCGCGTCACTGGGCCTGCGCTGGAGAAACACCGTATAGGTGGTCGCTACCCCGCTGACCCCCTGAACGATGATCTCCACCTGCTTGGGGTCGTTGTTGACCGTGATATAGGCGGAGTTGCTGCCGGAAGGAACGTATTCCCCGTTGACCGTGATCACCGCGTTCGGGTCATAGGCCGTGGGCGTAAAGCGGACGCGGGTCACCCAGGAGGCCACGGTCAGCACGTATTCCGTGCGGTAGGGGCTGAAAGAGGAGGGCAGCATGATGCCGGTGTTGGGGCAGTTGTGCACCAGGGAGCTCAGCAGGTTTCCCCGGCTGTCCGGCACAACGGTGGGGGCATAGGTAGGCCTCGCCGTGGGGGCCTGGGTCGGCCAGGGGGCGTACGTGGGCCACGGCGCATAGGTAGGCCACGGCGCGTAAGTGGGCCACGGCTCATAAGTGGGGGCCGCAGTAGGCCAGGGCACATAAGTAGGGGGCGCAGTGGGGGCCGACGTCGGTCTTGGCGTGTAAGTTGGGGTCAAAGTGGGGGGTGTGGTAGGCCAGGGAACATAGGTGGGGGCCGATGTCGGCCGGGGGGTCTGCGTCGGGGTCGGGGTCCCGTCGTTCAGATGAACGTTGAAGGAGCGCACAAACCCGCGTCCCCGTGTCTTTGAGGTGATCTGGGTCTCCACATAGGCCCAGCCCTGGAAATACCCCAGGATGGTCACTTCCTGCCCGCTTTTCATATAAGAGATGCGCTCGTTGTTCAGCACAGGATCATCCGTCAGGGGCGCTCCGCCGTCCCGCACCCGCGCGGAGACCGAAACAAAGGAAAGGGGCCTGTCCAGCATCCCGTCGGCGCCCTCGGCGTAATTCAGGGCCTCGGCGGAAATATAGCCGATGCGGTAGCGTCCCTGGGCGGCCAGAAACCCCACCAGCAGCCAATTGCCATCCCTTCCCCAGACCCGGCAGGCGCCGCTGCCGTATTTGGCGTTCCCGTCCACACGGAAATAGGCTTCCCCGGGACCGGTATAGCATGGAAAGCTTTTGGTGAAATGGCAGTTGATATACGTGTTCAGGTCACCCGGCTCGTTGGCCCTGACGGGCGCCGCGGCGAGGAAAAGCATCACCGCCAAAACCAGGCAGATCCTTCTTTTGTACATTTCCGTCCTCCCTGTTCTCCGTCTCCAATTGATTCGCTCCCGACGGTCCTTCCACGCCCATAACAACGGTCGCGAGCCCGCGTTTCATCCCTCACGGCGCGGGGGATCCTCAGTTTTTCAGGCTGTTGAGCGGCGCCGGGATGCGGCCGCCCCGCCGGATAAAGGCCGCGCTGGAGAACGGATGGACCGGAATGACCGGGGCCCAGCCCAGAAGGCCGCCAAATTCCACCTTGTCCCCCACCTTCCTGCCGGGGGCGGGAATGACCCGTACGGCGGTGGTTTTGGTATTGATCATGCCGATGGCCGCCTCGTCCGCGATAATGGCCGAAAGGGTCTCCGCGCTGGTGTCTCCGGGCACGGCGATCATGTCCAGCCCCACGGAACAGACACAGGTCATCGCCTCCAGCTTGTCCAGCGTCAGGGCACCCTCCTCCGCCGCCCGGATCATGCCGATGTCCTCGCTCAGCGGGATGAAGGCGCCGGAAAGGCCGCCCACCTGGGAAGAGGCCATGACGCCGCCCTTCTTGACCGCGTCATTGAGCAGGGCCAGGGCGGCGGTGGATCCGTGCGTCCCGCACCTCTCCAGGCCCATTTCCTCCAGGATATGGGCCACGGAATCCCCCACGGCGGGGGTCGGGGCCAGGCTCAGATCCACGATACCAAAGGGCACCCGAAGTCTGCGGCTGGCCTCCCTGGCCACCAACTGTCCCACGCGGGTCACCCGGAAGGCCGTCCGTTTGACCGTCTCGGCCACCACATCCAGGGGGGCGTCCTTGATCTTTTCCAGGGCGCGCTTGACCGTCCCCGGACCACTTACGCCCACGGACACGGCCGAGTCCCCCTCCCCCGGTCCAAAGAAGGCGCCGGCCATGAAGGGGTTGTCCTCCACGGCGTTGCAGAAGACCACAAGCTTTGCGCAGCCCAGGCCGTCCTTCTCCCGGGTCTTTTCTGCCAGGTCCTTGATAACCTGCCCGCACAGGCCTACCGCGTCCATGTTGATCCCGGCCCTTGTGGAGGCGACGTTGACCGAGGAGCACAGGATGTCCGTGGACGCCAGGGCCTCCGGAATGCTTTCGATCAGCCTGCGGTCCGCCTGGGTCATGCCTTTTTGCACCAGGGCGGTATAGCCGCCGATAAAGTCCACCCCGACAGCCTTCCCGGCCCTGTCCAGGGCCATGGCGATCTTCAGGGGATCCTTGACCGCCCCGCAGACCAGGGCGGCGGGGGTGACGGCCACCCGTTTGTTGACAATGGGGACGCCGAAATCCCGCTCGATCTCCTCTCCCACCTGCACCAGGCGTTCCGCCTGCGATGTCACCCGGTCATAGATGTTCTGCGCCAGGCGGCGCTCGTCATCGCAGACACACTCGAACAGGGAAATGCCCATGGTGATGGTCCGCACGTCCAGCTTTTCCTGATCGATCATGTGCAGGGTTTCCATGATCTCGTTCGTATTGATCATATTCCGTCTCCTGTATTCCGCGTCCGTTTCAGATTTGGTGCATGGCCTCGAAGATCTCGTTCTTTTGGATGCGGATCTGCACCCCGATCTCATTTCCTGTCTGGCCCAGTTCCTCCTTGAGGCGGCTGAAGGGACAGTCCGGGGCGGAAATGTCCACCAGCATGATCATGTTGAAATACCCCGAGATCACGGTCTGGGAAATGTCCAGGATGTTCACGTTATGGTGATAGAGCACGTTGGACACCCGGGCAATGATTCCCTTCTGGTCAAACCCAAGAACCGTCACAACCGCTTTGGAAACCGAATCCGTCATAGCGCTTCCCTCCGTATACTGCCCGGGGACCGCGCGCAGGGCGCGGTCCCGCGGAAGATTATTTCGTAAGCTTTTCCCGGGGAGCGATCTCGCTCATCTCCAGGCCCCGGTTCTTTTCTCCGGCCAGGCGGACAGACCACTCGTTCTCAAAGAACAGCACGGGATTGCCCAGGGCGTCAAACCCCCGGGCGGAGGTGGAGGTCAAAACCAGGTCCGCCACGTCCTTCGCGCTGGCGGTCACCCAGCGCACATACCGCCAGGCCAGGCGGTCCATGACCAGATCCACGCCGTACTCGCTTTTGAGGCGATAGGTGAGCACGTCAAACTGCAGTTCACCCACGACTCCGACGATCATTTCCTCAAGGCCCGTCTCGTTGCGCAGGAAGGTCTGGATGGCGCCCTCCTCGCTGAGCTGGCTGATGCCCTTCAGGAACTGCTTGCGCTTCATGCTGTCCAGGGGGCGCACCCTTGCGAACCGCTCCGGCGCGAAGACGGGGATCTTTTCAAAATGGAATTTTCTTCCCTCGGCCAAAGTGTCCCCCAGGCGGTAGACCCCCGGGTCAAACAGCCCGATGATGTCCCCCGGATAGGCGTTCTCCACGCCCTCATGCTCGTCGGCCATAAACTGCTGGGGCTGCTTGACCTGCAGTTCCTTATTGGTGCCGGAATGCCAGACGTTCATTCCCTTCCGGAAGACGCCGCTCACCACCCGCAGGAAGGCCAGGCGGTCCCGGTGGGCCGGGTTCATGTTGGCCTGGATTTTGAAGATAAATCCCGAGAACCGGGGATCCTCCGGCTCGATGGGGCCCACGTCGCTGTCCCTGGGGGTCGGCGGCAGGGTATAGCGCAGGAACCTGTACAGGAAGGGCTCCACCCCGAAGTTGGTGATGGCGCTTCCAAAGAACATCGGCGTCAGTTCCCCGTTCCGCACCTTTTCCAGGTCAAAATCGTCGCCCGCCTCGTCTAAGAGCTCGATCTCGTCCTTCAGACGCGTGCGGTAATGCTCCTCCAGGGCGCCCGCCAGGGCGGGGTCCTCCAGGGAAAGCACCGTTTTCTGCACCTTGGTGCGGCCGTGATCCCCGCCCACATACAGTTCCACAGTTTTTTCGTCCCGGTGGTAGACCCCCTGGAAATCCCCGTCCACCCCAATGGGCCAGTTGACCGGGCAGGCCCGGATGCCCAGGACCTTTTCGATCTCCTCCATCAGTTCAAAGGGGTCCTTGGCCGCCCGGTCCATTTTGTTGACGAAGGTGAAGATCGGGATGCCCCGCATCCGGCAGACCTTGAACAGCTTGACGGTCTGCTCCTCGACGCCTTTGGCGGCGTCAATGAGCATGACCGCGCTGTCCGCCGCCACAAGCACCCGGTAGGTGTCCTCGCTGAAGTCCTGGTGGCCGGGCGTGTCCAGGATATTGATGGCGCAGCCGTCAAAGGAAAACTGCATCGCCGAGGAGGTCACGGAGATGCCGCGCTGCTTTTCGATCTCCATCCAGTCGGAGGTGGCGTGCCGCTCCGCCCGCCGGGCCTTGACAGAGCCGGCCTGCCGGATGGCGCCGCCGTAAAGAAGCAGCTTTTCGGTCAGGGTGGTTTTCCCCGCGTCGGGGTGGGAAATAATGGCGAAGGTCCTCCTTCTTGCCACTTCCTTTGCAAGATTCATCGTTTCTGACATCGTCTTCCTCGTTTCCTTTTCATGTTCGTTTGGGTCCGCGGAAACAGGGGCGGTATCATGGTTCGTGTCTCATGGGGTCTTCTGTCTCCTTTTCCGGTTCGTGGGGGAAGGATCCGGCCGCGGGATCCGTATCAGCTCTTGCCCCGGTGGGCCTCGATCACGTCAGAACGTCTGCGCAGCTTTTCGATGATGCTGTCCAGCTGCTCCCGGCTGACCACCTTCACGGTGATGAGGATGGTCACGGTCCGGTTTTTGTTGATCCGCACGCTCATGGCCGTCATGGGCGTCCGGGCCTCGTCAAAGAATACGCTCATTTCCCCCAGCAGGGTCGGATGGTCGTAGCAGACCACCTGAAGGGCGGCGATGAAGTTTTCGGTCTTTTCCTCCGCCCAGGCCACCTTGATGGCCCGCTCCGGCTCGGAATGCAGGGCGTTGACGCAGTCCGCCTTGTGGACCGTCACGCCGCGCCCCCTTGTCACATAGCCCACGATCTCGTCCCCGGGGACCGGATTGCAGCAGCGCCCGAAGCGCACCAGCATGCCCGGGTCTCCTTCCACATACACGCCATGGCTGGCCGTGCCTCTCCGGACCATATCCCGGACCTCCGGCACCTGGGGCGGCAGCTTGGAGGCGTTCTTCTCCTCCAGCTTCTGCTTTTCGTCCATCAGCCGGGTCAGCACATAGACGGAGGCGACCCCGCCGTAGCCGATGGCCCCGTACAGGTCCTCCAGATCCTGGAACATGTATTTTTTCAGGATGGGCTCGTAATACTCGCTCTTGAGATAATCGCTCAGACGGACGTTCCGCCGGTGAGCCTCCCGCTCCAGGGATTCCCTGCCCCGGGAGATGTTTTCCTCCCGCAGCTCTTTTTTGAAAAACTGCCGGATCTTGGCCTTGGCCTGCTGGGTCTTGACCAGGTTCAGCCAGTCCATGCTGGGGCCCTTGGAGGAGGAACTGGTCAGGATCTCCACCCGATCGCCGGTCTGCAGTTCCGTATCCAGCGGGACCATTTTGCCGTTGACCCGGGCGCCCACGCAGGCGTTGCCCACGTGGGAATGGATACGGTAGGCAAAATCCAGGGGCGTAGCCCCCCGCTGCATGCTGATGATGTCGCCCTTGGGGGTAAACAGGAAGACCTCCTCGCTGAACAGGTCGGTCTTCAGCCCGTCCATGAACTCGTGGCTGTCCCGGGTCTCGCTCTGCCAGTCCAGGATCTGCCTGAGCCAGTACAGCTTCTGGTCCAGGGTGTTGCTCCCGTCCCCGCCTTCCTTGTAGCGCCAGTGGGCTGCGATGCCGTATTCCGCGATGCGGTGCATTTCCCAGGTGCGGATCTGGATCTCAAAGGGGAAGGGAATCTTCCGTCCGCCGATCACCGTGGTATGCAGGCTGCGGTACATATTGGCCTTGGGCACCGAGATATAATCCTTGAATCGGCCCGGCACCTGGTTCCACAGGGTATGGACGATCCCAAGCACCAGATAACAGTCCGGAACGGTCTCCACGATCACGCGGATGGCGATCAGGTCATAGATCTGGTCAAAGGATTTGTTCTGGATCACCATCTTGCGGTAAATCGAGTACAGATGCTTGGGCCTGCCGTCGATCTCGTATTTGATCCCGGCCTCGTCCAGCTTCTGGCTCAGCTCGGAGATGACCAGCTTGATGTTGTCCTCCCGTTCGGTGCGCTTCATGCCCACCTTCTGGGCCACGTTCCGGTATCCCTCCGGATCGATGTAGCGAAGGGAAAGGTCCTCCAGCTCCTGCTTGATGGTGTATACCCCCAGGCGGTGGGCCAGGGGCGCGTAGATATCCAGCGTTTCCCGGGCGATGGCCAGCTGCCTGTCCGGGGGCTGGAAGCCCAGGGTGCGCATGTTGTGCAGCCGGTCCGCCAGCTTGATGATGACCACCCTGATATCCTTGGACATGGCGAAGATCATCTTCCGGAGGCTTTCCGCCTGCTGCTCCTCCCGGTCGGCGAAGTTGAGCCGTCCCAGCTTCGTCACGCCGTCCACCATCCGGGCGATCTCCTCGCTGAATTCCTTTTCGATGACCTCCAGGGTGACCTCCTCCACGTCCTCCACCGTGTCGTGCAGGAGCGCCGCGGCGATGGAAGGGGGATCCGGCATCAGTTCCGCCACGATGGACGCCACAAACAGCGGGTGAATGATGTACGGCTCCCCGCTTTTGCGTTTCTGGGACGCGTGGACCCGATTGGCAAAATCATAGGCCTTCTGGACCATCGCGCCGCTCCCCGGGCTCATTTTTTCCGCCCTGGCCACCAGTTGCTCGGGCTTCAGGCATTCATAGGCCGAATAGGACATACTCCCTCCCGCTCGTTTTCCGTTGCTCTGTATCCTTCTGTATCAGGCTCGCCTGTTCTTCAGGGCCGGTAGAGCCACCCGCCCAGAGGCGTCAGACCCGGGTCGGCATGCCGGAAAGGCAGCAGCTCCGCCCCGAAAGGCTCCCATTGGCCGCGGATCAGAAGCGCATCTTCAAGCAGCCTCAGGGCCGTCCGCAGCCGCGCCAGGGTCAAACCTGTCCTTCTGGCCGCCTCCTCCCTCTCCAGCCTTTTCAGTTCTCCCATACGGTCCATGAGCTTGATCAGGCCGTAGAGCTTAAGAAGCTGATCCCTTGTGACCGTCATGTCCTCCAGCAGCGCCTCTGTTTTTCCCCGGTCCTGCGCCGTCCTCAGGCCCGGGATGCGGCGTCCAAGCGCCTCCTCCTCCCCGGGGAAGGCCCCGTCGGCCAGAAGGATCCGGCTGTAGCCCGGGTGGATGCTCCTGTGGGGGCAGTAAAGCGCCACCGCGGAAAAAGCCCGCGGATCCATCGCGCTGCCCACGGTGAAATCCAGTCCCGGGTGCCGGGCAAACCAGTCCCGGGCGGTCCCGGGACACCTGCAGAGCACCAGGGTGCCCCGCTTCTTCTCCAGCCAGCCCTCCGCCTCCGTCAGGGAAACGCGTTCGACGCCGACCGGGTCTTTATTCGCCGCGGCATCCGTCAAATCCTGCCAAAGGGTCTCCTTCTCCCGCTCCGGTTCCTCAAAAAGCTGCGCAGGCCGCATCTGAAGCTCCGTCACCTGGACCTGCACGGTGGTCGTTCCCCGGAAGGTGTTCCTGATCGGCACTCCCAGGACGTCCACGGTTCCCAGGGGCTTGTCCAGCCAGGCGCTGCCCCCGAAATAAATGCCCTTGCGCTGGACACCGTCTCCCTGGAAGGTGCATTGGAGATGCTTTCCGTCCCGGCCAACGGCCCTCAGGCCCTCCATGCGGACGTCCCTTACCACCACCCGGGGCGCCGGGTTGTCCATGCCGAAGGGCTCCAGGCGGGAAAGGAGGGTCACCGTCTCCTCATTCAGGGCTTCCAGGGGCAGTTCGCTGTCGTACTCCCGCTCCCCCCGCAGGTCCCCGTCCCCCAGCTGCTCCTCCACCGCGTCGGAGAACCTTTGCCGGAATTCCTCCAGGGCTTCCCCCCGCAGGGTCAGGCCGGCAGCCGCCCTGTGCCCGCCGAAGCGGAGAAACAGGTCCCTGCAGGCGCTCAGGGCGCCGTAAAGATCGACGCCGCAGGCGCTTCTGCCGCTTCCGACCCAGTCCGTCCCGCTGCGGGTCAGGCAGACCGCAGGGCAGTCGAACTGCTCGGCCAGCTTTCCCGCAGCCAGGCCCACGACCCCGCTGTCCCAGTCCTCCCCGCACACGACCATCGCCCGGAGGCGCTTCAGGTCCATCTGTTCCGCCTGGACCCGGGCCTGACGGATCACGGTTTCCTGTTTTTCCTTCCGGCGCTCGTTGAGCCGGTTCAGCTCCCGGGCGATCCGGACCGCCTCGTCCGCGTCCTGCGCGGCCAAAAGACGGTAGCTTTGAAGGGCGCTTTCCAGCCGTCCCGCCGCGTTCAGACGGGGCGCCAGCTGGAAGGAGATGTTTTCCGCGTTCAGCGTCTCTTTTTTGTCCAGAAGACCGGCGGCGTCCAGGAGTGCCCAGATCCCCGTCCTGGGGGAATGGATCATTTTTTGAAGTCCAAGGGCCACCAGCGCCCGGTTTTCCTCCAGAAGGCTCACCATATCCGCCACGGTCGCCAGGGCGCAAACATCCAGCCTTTCCCGGGCAAAGGCTTCCCCGCACATGGCCCAAGCCAGTTTGAAGGCCACCCCTGCCCCGCAAAGTCCCCCAAAGGGCGCCCCTTCCAGCAGGGGGCTGACGACCGCGTCCGCCTCCGGCAGCGTCTCCCCGATGGTGTGATGGTCCGTCACGATCATACGCATTCCAAGCGACCTGCCCAGGGCCACTTCCCGAAGGCTGGTGATCCCGCAGTCCACGGTCACCACCGCATCGCACTTCCATTGGGGGTCTTCCCGCAGCCGGCGCACCGCCTCCACGTTCAGGCCATAGCCTTCCTCATGCCGGTCCGGAATGTAGACCTGCGCATGAAATCCCCAGGCCTGGAGGGCTTCCTGCATGATGACGGAGGCGCACACCCCATCCACATCATAATCGCCGTAGACCGCCACCCGTGCCCCCGGTTTTTCCTCCCTCAGTTCCTGAAGGGTCCTCAGGCACTCCGTCACCCCCGGCAGCGTCCGGGGGGCATGCAGCTGATCAAAGGCGGGAGTCAGGAAGGCCTGGATCTTCGCGCCCGTGTCCGCCCCCCTTGACGCAAGGAGCCGTGCCATCCACTCCGGCAGGCCGCATTGCCCGGCAAGCGTTCGGACCGCTTCCGGGTCCAGGCCGGCGGCTCTCTGTTTCCAGACGCGCATTTTTCCCCCTCTTTCCCCGTTGAATGATAAAAGAGTGCCGGCTGTTCCATTACAGCCGGCACTCCGGAAGCAAACGGTTACTTTCCGGCTTTCGCGGAAACGCTGCTTTCCTTGCTGCCGCAGGCGATCACGCATGCCGGGGTCAGCAGGCGGTTGAGGCCCACCGTGCACACCAGGCTGGAGAGCACGCCGCAGCACAGGATATAGCCGAATTCGCGGCAGGGCGGAATGATCATCACGATCAGGCTCAGGACAAACCAGCCGCCATGGACGATCATCACGTATTTCAGGGTGGAGGCAAAACCGCTCCGCACAGAGGCGCGGGCGCCCTTGCCGGCCGCGATGGCCTCATCCATGCCCTTGAGCTGGCAGATGCACACATACGCCGCGCACGCCAGGCTGAGGATCGCGGCGATCCAGTTGAGCACGGTCAGGGTGGGCAGCGCCACGGTGGCGATCAGGAAGAACATGATGATCATGAACAGCCACAGGCTCCAGGAAGCGGCCGCACCGGCCACGCGGTTTTTGAGGATCATGTACACGCAGGCCGCCGCGAACAGCACCCACATGACAATCAGGATGACCGTCAGCAGGCTTCCGCCGGCGGGAACCGTCCCGTCGTTGTGGGCGACCGCCTGTACGGGCAGGGGTTCGTTGACCATCAGGGCGCCAATGCTGCTGGCAGCGGAATAGGTGCCCATGCCCAGATACACCTTGCCGCCGTTGTAAAGGTTGGACAGGGTGCCCATGTTCTGATCGTCGATGTAAAGCGTCAGGGCAGACTGATCGGCGCTCTCCACCGTCTTGCGGGCGTCATTGGTCAGGTTCACGATGGCCCTGTAAAAGGCCCCGTAGGTGGATTCAAAGTAATCCACGCCGTAGGAATTGAAGGCGCTGTTGTCCAGCACCACCGTGCCGCTTGCATCCCGCACCTGGACCCGGCCCACGCTGATGGCCTGGTTCTCGATGGCTTCGGCGGTGTTTTCGCTGGTGTTCACGTCCACATATTTCGGATAGCTGATGCGGAGCAGGTTATTGCCGATCACGCTCACATTGGCGGAGCGGCCCATGGAACGGACGCGCTTTTCAATGATCTTCGCGGCCTGCTCCACGACGGGCCTGAATTCGGCGGGCACCGCGGTGGGGGCCGGCGTCGGGGTGGCTTCCACCGCCTCGCTCACGGCCTCGGCAGCGTCCCCGGCGGCGTCCTTCACGGCCTCGACGGCGCCCTCGGCGGCGTCCTTCACGGTCTCGACAGCGCCCTCGGCAGCGTCCTTCACGGTCTCGACAGCGCCCTCGGCGGCATCCTTCACGGTCTCGACAGCGCCCTCGGCGGCGTCCTTCACAGCCTCGGCAGCGCCCTCGGCGGTATCCTTCACGGTCTCTACGGCGCCCTCGGCGGCGTCTTTCACGGCCTCGCCGGCGCCGGCAACAGCCTCTGCGGCGCCTTCCACGGCGCCTTCAACCGTTTCCTTCACCTCTTCGGCGGCATCTTTCACTGCCTCGACGGCATCGGAATTGCCGTTTCCCTCTTCAGGGGCCGTCGTGCTCTCCGGCAGGACGATCTCGCTGCCCTCTTGCGGGGCGGTCGTCGCGGCGGGCATTGCGGTGGGTTCGGCGGTATAACGGTAAGAGACATCATTGGAATTGCCTTCGCCCAGATCCAGGCTCAGCGTCAGGGACTGGGGCATACTGCCGGCGGTCAGCGGCAGCCAGGGCCGCAGGATGCGGACGCCCTCTCCGTCCAGTTTCATGCCCGCGATGGCAAGCCAGGAAAGACAGATGGTCAAAACAAGCATGACCGCTACGGCGATCAGCCCTTTTGTCTTCGCAGCCATCGGCTTACGGTTTTTCTTGTTGTCAGCCATACGATACTCTCTTCCTCTCATGGCGGGAAAAGCCCCGCCTGATTTTTTGCATACGAATCATTATACTATCCGGTTCCTGTTCCGTCAAGAACGAACGGACCGATTTTGGCCCCTCCCCGGGCCATCCGGGCCGGTTTTTCCCCGGTTTTTCCCCGGGAGGGCATTTCGGTCATGGATCCCCTTTCCGCCCCCTCAGGAAACCCCATTCCGGATAGTAGCATCCGCCTCCGCATCTCTCCCTGCCCAGCATCCGCCGCAGCCCGGCCAGATAGCTTTCCTCCCCGTCCGCCTCCTCCGCCAGGCGCAGGGCCCGCTTCGTCCGCAGGATCTTGTCCGTCATCTCCTCCGTGTGGGCCCCCCGGCCCACCAGCTTGACATGGGTGATCCCCTCCCGGCGCAATCGCACAAGGGCGCACAGCGCGCAGCCGTCCTCCTGAACGTTCTCCGCTGCCCCCGCCCTTAGGCGCGGAACGGGCCCCCCCTCCCGGACCGGCGCCAGGCGTCCTTCCGCCCGGCAAAGGGGCGGGGCCTCCTCCAGGTGCGCGCAGGTACAGTACGCCCCGGTATACAGGCAGCGCTCGTTCTGGACGAAGGCCTCAAATTCCCTCACGCCCCACTCCGGATGCGCCCCGGCACAGGCGATCAGTCCCTTCCGGTCCGCGTGGGCCGTCTTCCGGTGAAAGATGATCCGCTCTACCCGCTCCTCCCCAAGCATCGGGAGCATGCCGCGGTTGACCTCTCCCGCCTCCCCGCTCAGATGTACGCGGACATCCTTCAGGACGCCCCGGTCCGAAAGGGCCCAAAGAAGGCCCAGGTCCCCCACGATCAGGGTGTCCAGCCCTTCCTCGAGCAGGCGGAGCACCAGTTCCTGTGCCGCCATCAGCTGCCCCGGCACATAATACAGCGCGTTCAGGGTCACCGCCAGGGGGATTCCCCGGTCCTCCGCGCGTTTTTTGAGGATCCTGACCTCGTTCATCCCGCCGGCCTGGACGTTGACATACCGGCTTTCCCGCCGGTTCAGGGGCAGCAGAAGCCCCCAGCGGCGCATCCATTTTTCCGGAACATAGCCAAAGAACATTTCGTCCGCCCCGGCCGCAGCGTACGGTTCCAATTGGTCCGCTCTGCCAAGGCCCACCGCAAGGCGCATTCTTCCTTCCCCCCTTCGTCGGCCGCGTTTCACAGATCCGCCAGCATCCGGTCCGCCCCCCGGTCCCGCAGGCGCTCCAGGCCCTCCTTTGCCCACAGGGCCTCCCCGTCCAGGCCGAACAGGCCATTATACCTTCCAAGCACCTTCAGGCCGCTGCCATACACAAAGACCAGGTCCCGGCAGGGAGCCACGGGACAGTCGCCCGCGGGCATCTGACAGCCCTTGTCCCCCTCCTCCAGCAGGGCCCGAAGGGGGCACCTGGAGGAGAGGTTGATCTGGTAGAAGGGCAGCCGAACCGTGCTTTTCATCTCCGCCGGGATCCGCAGGGGAAAGGCGCAGGTTTCCCATTCCAGGCGCCCGAAGCCCATGCGTTCAAGACGCCTCAGATAGCCCGGGCTCCCCGTATCGTTCTCCCCCATCTCCGCAGGGACGTTCAGGGCTTTCAGGCGCGGGTCCTTCCTGTGCCGGTTCACAAGCACCCCCAGGGTCAGCTTCTCCCCCTTCAGCAGGGCGGCCGTACCGAAATCGTTGACCGTGATCTCGCTTTCAAGCCCCCGCACCCGTCCCGTCAGGTCCTCAAGACGGCTGTCCGGCACGGGGGGAAGCACCACGCCAAAGCCCAGTCCCTCCCGCTCCGCCCGGTCCCGGGCCCAAAGCAGCGTGTCCCTGGAGGGGACCAGCTCCGGACACCAGGCGCTGCCCGCCTGGATACCCCGGACCGGAAGCCGCGCCAGGGGATGCGCCTCCAGGCCGGCCCGTCTGAGCTTTGCCAGCCAGGGTCCTTCCACCCCCTCTTTAACGAAGTTTCCGGCGCTGTCCCGCTCCTCCAGGGCCAGCCACAGGTCCATGCCTTCTCCCCAGTCCTTCGGGGCGGTCCTTCCCGCGCAGCAATCCTTCAGAAAGGCCTCGGCGCTTGTTGGAAAGACCTTTCCCGCTTCCGTTCCCCCCTCTGCGGCGGCCGCCGCGGCCTCCCCCCGGCGCTCCCAGTTCCGGGTATAGCGGTTCACCTGTTTGATCAGGTCCAGGGCGCCGTCCCGGAAAAGGGCATGGTCCGTTTCCGCCCGATACACCGCAGCATCCCCCTCGGGGGCGACGGTCCATTTCAGGTCTCCCGGCCCCAGCAGGCACCGTTTCTCCCCGCCGATGGGCCGGAAGCGGATCTCCACGGCCCGGACCTCCTTCGGGGATGGATTGGGCCCCTCCGCCGGCAGGCGGAAGGCAAAGCCCAGGGCGGACAGGTCCATCAGGGAAATCTCCAGGGGTTCGGCCGTGCCGGAAAGATACAAAAGACAGGATACCGCCGCGAATGGGATCATACGCGCCTCCGCAAACAAGCAAAAAAAGAAACCCCCTCGTGCCACCACACAAGGGGATTAAGGAAGGTGTAAAACTGAAAATGAATCAGCTGATCTCCTCGTTGGAAGGCTGCCAACTTCCAACAATTGAAGAATAGCATCCATTTGTGACAGGGCAATGATTAAAATATGAACATTTTGTGAATGCACGGCTCCTCCCCCGCGGACGAAAAAAGAGGCTGCCGCGGATTCGCGGCAGCCCCGGATCAATCACAGACTCAGTATTCGATGCCCCGGACCAGGTCGGCCACGGAGGGAACCAGACGGGTGAAGTTGAGCTTGGGATAAACCCTGGTCCAGTTGCGGCCCGCGGGGGCGGCTTCCAGAACGCCGAAGGTCACCTTGTCCTTGACGCTGTAGGTGCCGGCCGCCTTGTCCTTGGCAATCTGCTCGTTCAGGTCGTTCTTGGACAGGTACTCCTTGTCCTTGTAGGTGTAGCCGTAGGTAAACTGATAGGAAGCGTCCGTGCCGGGGATCGCAACGTTGTTGTATTTGAACAGGTTGTTGGCGGTTACTTCCATCAGTCCGCCCCAGGCGTTGAAGTGGTACAGGTACACCTTGCCGTCCACCTTGGAGATCACGGAATAGCACACCAGGGAATTGGCCTTGTCGCATTTGTATTCGGCGATAATGCCCTTGATCTGCTCATCGTCGTAGGCAGCGGCGACGGTGGTCACCTTGACATCGCTCTTGGTCTTGTCCTTGTTCAGCACCACCACGGCGCCAACGCAGTCCATATCGGTGCTGAAGGGATCCTTGTCGGTCATTTCCGCGTACCGGCCGGCGGTATCGCCGTAGCCTTCCATCACCAGCCACTGATAGTAATGGGAAGAAACCGCGTCGCTCTCGTTGGTGCTGCCGAACAGGGCGCCCAGGGCAGCCACTTCCACGTCATGGTTCTTGAGGATGGCCCAATCGGGATTGGCCACCACGGACTTCTCCGCGACGACCGCTTTGTCATCAAAGAACAGGTTGGCAGCACTGCCCGGAATCTTGCCCTCCGCGGCGAAGGCGGTCGCAGCGCACAGCAGCATGGCGGCAGCCAGGATCAGGGAAAACAGCTTTTTCATCGTTCACACCTCTTCATTCTCAGTTATACCCCGGCGGAAACCGCCGGTTTACCCTTCTCTACCTTATTTTAGTCCTTTTTGGAGGCAACGTCAACCATTCTTTTTGGCCGCTTCACCACAGCCGCTCCACAGCCAAATCCTCCGGCACGGCAAGGCGGGGGGTGCGCACAAAGTCCCGCGCCTCGGTATCGTACCAGCGGTAGGGATCGTAGGAGGGGATGCTCTTGTAGCGGCTCCCCATTTCGTCCAGGGCCCAGGCCTCCCAGTAGCCGCCCAGGGGGGGATAATGGGAAAGATACATCACCCGGTCCGCAAGGTTGAACAGCGAATAGCAGATGAGCGTCATGTCCATGTCCGCCCGGTATCGGGCGATGATGCCCCGAAGCTTGTCCGTCTCATAGACCGCGCTGGCCGAGGACACGTACCAGCCACCGTTGTTCCCGTTTTCCCTGAGGATCACCGCGGCCCCCGCCAGGGGGAGCCCCGTCCGGAAGGGATCCGCCGACAGGGGCACGTACACCGCATGGTCCTTCTCCGTGAAAAAGAAACCGGTGGAGCGGGAAAGTCCCTCGTAATACACCTCCCCCAGCATGGCGGCGGCGGTTTTGCTGGTGCCAAGCAGCTGCGTAAGCTCCGCGCCCTCCAGGCGCCTGCCGCCCCGGAGCAGCGGCCGGACCCATTCCCAGCCCGGCAGGGAAAACACGTCCCAGCCCTCCATGGAGGAGGAGACCTCAAAATCCGTTATGTCCAGTTCCCCCGCCGACAGGGGGATCCGGGCCCCGTCCCCAAGGCCCGCCGCCGGCGCGAGACACAAAAGCGCCGCCAGGGCGCAAAGCAGGGAGATCCTTTTCAGAAGCTTTTTTTCCAAGCCCTTCCCCTCCCGTTTTTTCTCTTTCTATCGTCTATCTTATGTTTTTTCCCATCTTCCGTCAATCCCCGGGGCGAATTGATCAAAAAACGTAATTCTCCGGTAACAGTCCGCAATCAGTTTTCGCCGAATACACAAAAAAAACGGACCGTTCCGTCATATCTTGATTTCTTTTGCCTCTATTTGGGCCCGCGGCGCCAAAACCCCTTTGCATATTCCAGGAAAATAGGGTATACTGTACGAAGTGGGACAAAGATTTCCGGATCCTGTAAAACCGAATGAATCCTTGAGGTGATTGAAGATGAGAATTCTTTTTGCTGCTTCCGAGTGCGTTCCGTTTGTAAAAACCGGCGGCCTGGCGGATGTGGTGGGTGCCCTCGCCCCGATCCTCGCCGGAATGGGAAACGACGTGCGGGTCATCCTGCCCCTGTATTCCTCCATCCCTGAATCCTTCACCTCCAAGATGGAGCACGTGACGGATTTTGACATCACCCTCGGCTGGCGCAAGCAGTACTGCGGCATCGAAAAGCTGACGCTCGACAACGTCACCTGGTATTTTGTCGACAACAAATTCTACTTCGGCCGCTCCTATATCTACGGCATGGGCGGCGACGAGTACGAGCGCTTCGGTTTTTTTGACCGCGCCGTCCTCAACTGCCTGCCCAAGCTGGACTTCCAGCCCGAGATCCTGCACTGCAACGACTGGCAGACCGGCATGATCCCCGCCCTGCTCAAGATCCAGTACGCCCATCTGCCCTTCTACAGCCCCATCCGGACCGTGTACACCGTCCACAACCTGCAGTATCAGGGGATCTTCGGCATCAAGCAGGTGCAGGACGTCATGGGACTGGGGGACGAGTATTTCACCAACGACAAGCTGGAATGCTACGGCTGCGCCAATTTCATGAAGGCCGGCCTGGTCTACGCGGACGAACTGACCACCGTCTCCCCCTCCTACGCCGAGGAGATCCAGACCGCCTATTACGGCGAACGCATGGACGGCCTGCTCCGAGCGCGCCGGGCCCAATTGACCGGCGTCCTCAACGGCATCGACACCCGGGACTGGGATCCGGCGCAGGACGATCGCATCGCCGCACGCTACAGCGCGGAAGACCCCTCCGGCAAGGCGGAGTGCAAGGCGCAGCTGCAGAAGGAGCTGGGCCTGCTCGTGAGGCCCGACGTTCCCCTGATCGCCATGGTGGGACGTTTGAGCAACCAAAAGGGCCTGGACCTGGTGGACCGGATCCTTTCCGAACTTATGGAGGACGACGTGCAGATGGCCGTACTCGGCATGGGGGAGGGCCGCTATGTGGACCTCTTCTCCTGGGCCGAGCAGCGGTATCCCGGGAGGCTTAGCGCCCGGTTCCGCATGGACGTGGAGCTGAGCCACCGCATTTACGCCGGCGCCGACCTGTTCCTGATGCCCTCCCAGTTTGAGCCCTGCGGCCTGAGCCAGATGATCTCCCTCCGGTACGGCACCGTGCCCATCGTCCGGGAGACCGGCGGCCTGCGGGACACCGTGCTCTCCTACAATGAGGCAAACGGCAACGGCAACGGCTTTACCTTCTTCAACTACAACGCCCACGACATGCTCTTCACCATCCGCCGCGCCGCCAGCTACTACCGCGGCCGCAAGGACATCTGGGCCCTTCTGATGCAGCGCGGCATGACCGGGGATTATTCCTGGAGCCATTCCGCCCAGGTCTACCAGGATCTGTACCTGAGCCTGCTCGGGCAAAACGATGCCGCCCCGGGAACCCTTGACCCGTAAAGGAGGAAAAATGCGTTACTGTACCCGCTGCCGGCGGCTCTTTGACGGTCCGGAATGCCCCGACTGCCGCTCTCTTGGACGCACCCCCCGGGCGGAGGACTGGTGCCTGCTCTCGGAGGAGCCCCGGGTGTACTGCGACATGCTCCGGGACGTGCTGGAACAAAACGGCATCCCCAGCGTCTTTGCCGCCACCCAGGGGGGCTTGGGACTGTTTTCCAACGTCAACATGGAGCTTTACCGCCTCTTTGTACCCTATCCCCGCCTGGAGGAGGCCGCCCGCCTGAGGGCGGAGCTGTTCAGCGCCTCCCTTCCGGAGGAAGACGCGGACGGCGCTCCGTCGGAAGGCGGGGAAGACTGAGAAAGCAAAGATTGCCTATCCCACGGGGCCGTGGACGGCGCAGACACGCCTCACGGCCCCTTTTCCTGTCCCTCCCCTTCCCGGCGTCAAAGGGTTTTTTGTTCAAATCTGTGGCTTTTTTCCCGTTCCTGTGGTATACTTGGTTCAGATGAGTGCGGATGATGTACAAACCGTTTTTTGCTAAAAAAGCGGAGCGGTTTTCTCTTCTATTCCTCAGATACGCTTCCCCTCTTCCCATCCCCTCTCAAAGGAGGTCCGATATTCATGCGATACCAAGCTCCGGACGAAGCCGAACGCAGCCGGTTCCACCAGGGCACTTCCGACTGCGCCTATCACTACCTTGGCGCGCATACGGTCCCGGAAAGCGGCAAATGGCATTTTGCCGTCTGGGCCCCCAATGCCCGCCGTGTCAGCCTGACCGGGGAATTCTGTACCTGGAACGAAACGGGCATCCCCCTGGAAAAACAGGCGGACGGCATCTGGGAAGCCGAGGTGGACGCCCGCGTCTTCAGCGTGGAGAGCGACCCGGAAAAATACGCCTATCCCGAGGCGGCCGAACGCCTGACCGCCTATAAATACGTCATCGAGGGCGCCGACGGGCAGACCCATTACAAATCCGACCCGTACGCCTTCCAGTGGGAAATGCGTCCCAACACCGCCAGCCGCATCCACGACCTGGACAGCTACCAATGGAACGACGCCAAATGGATGGAGAAGCGCCGGACCTGGGACGCCCTGCACAGCCCCGTCAACATTTATGAAATGCACCTGGGGTCCTGGCGCCGGGGCGAGAGCGGCCGGATCCTCCGCTATGGAGAGATCGCCGACCAGCTGATCCCCTACATCAAGGAAATGAACTACACCCACGTGGAGCTGCTGCCGGTCATGGAGCATCCCCTGGACGCCTCCTGGGGCTATCAGGTGAGCGGCTACTACGCGGCCACCGCCCGCTACGGAACGCCGGAAGAACTGATGGACTTTGTGGACCGGCTCCACCAGAACGGCATCGGCGTTATCCTGGACTGGGTCCCCGCCCACTTCCCCAGGGACGAATTCGGCCTCCGCCGCTTCGACGGCAGCCCCTGCTATGAGCATCCCGACCCCCGCAGGTCCGACATGAACCAGTGGGGCACCATGATGTTTGATTATTCCAGGGGCGAGGTCCGCTCCTTCCTGAAGTCCAACGCGGCCTTCTGGGCGGACCGGTTCCACGCCGACGGCCTGCGCTGCGACGCGGTCAGCGCCATGCTGTACCTGGATTTCTGCCGGGGGGAGGGCCAATGGCTGCCCAACATCTTCGGCGGACACGAGAACCTGGACGCCATCTCCTTCCTGCAGGAGCTCAACACCATGATGTACTGGCGCTTCCCGGGCATCATGATGATCGCCGAGGAAAGCACCGCCTGGCCCAAGGTCACCGGCCGTGTGGACGAGGGCGGCCTCGGATTCGGCTTCAAATGGAACATGGGCTGGATGAACGACATGCTTTCCTACATTAAAATGGACCCGGTCTACCGCAAATACCACCACGACAAGCTGACCTTCTCCCTGATGTACGCTTTCGCTGAAAACTTCATCCTGGCCTTCAGCCACGACGAGGTCTGTCACGGGAAGCATTCCATGCTGGACAAGAACCCCGGGGACATCTGGAAGAAGTTCGCGGGTCTCAGGGCCCTGTACGGCTACATGACCGGCCATCCCGGGAAGAAGCTGCTGTTCATGGGCTCCGAGTTCGGCCAGTTCATCGAATGGAAGGATGACGACCAGCTGGACTGGTTCCTGCTTTTGTACGAAAAGCATCCGGAGCTGAAGCATTACGTGCAGGAGCTCAACCGCCTGTACCGGACCATGCCGGCCCTCCATGCCCGGGACGACTCCTGGGAGGGGTTCAAGTGGCTCTCCGTCAACGACCGGGACCGCTCGGTGGTGGCCTTCATGCGCTCCGCGGGCAGGCATACCCCGGTCATCTGCTGCGTCAATTTCACCCCGGTGGTCTACGAGGATTACCGCATCGGCCTGCCCTTCAACTGTGAACTGACCGAGCTGCTCTCCTCCGACAGCGCCGAGTTCGCCGGCTCCGGCCTGTACAACGGCGCCCCCATCCGGGCGGAAAACACCCCCTGCAACGATCTGCCCGCATCCTGCACCGTGCTGCTCCCGCCCCTTGCCTGCGTCTATTTCAAGGTCAAGCGGCTCAAGGATTTCCCGGAACCGCCCCGGGCCGTGCAGCAGGCGGTCAGCCCCGAAAGCATCCCCGAAAAGCTCCGGACCCTGGGCGGAAGGCTCAAATGCGGCCCGGAGACACGGCAGCCGTAACCCTCTCCCGCGTTTTTCCGCGGCCGCGCTGCGGATAACATACCATTCCAAATCAATTTGAAAGGGGTCCTTCTCATGCTTCACAAAAAGCGCTGTGTCGCCATGCTGCTTGCGGGCGGTCAGGGCAGCCGTCTGGGAATCCTGACGCGCCATATGGCCAAGCCGGCCGTTCCCTACGGCGGCAAATACCGCATCATCGACTTCCCGCTGTCCAACTGCTCCAATTCCGGCATTGACGTGGTGGGTGTCCTCACCCAGTACCGTCCCCTGGAATTGAACGCCTATATCGCCAGCGGTACGCCCTGGGATCTGGACCTGGTGGACGGCGGCGTCTTTGTGCTGCCCCCCTATCAGACCGGCGCTTCCGGCGAATGGTATTCCGGCACCGCCAACGCCATTTACCAGAACCTGCCCTTCATCGCCCAGTACAACCCGGATTATGTGCTGATTTTGTCCGGCGACCACATTTATAAAATGGATTACGATGCCATGCTGCAGCACCACATCGCCCACAACGCCGACTGCACCATCGCCGTGCGCCAGGTCCCGTGGGACGAAGCCAGCCGCTTTGGCATCATGAACACCGACAAGGACGACAACATCATCGAATTCGAAGAGAAGCCAAAGAACCCCAAATCCAACAACGCCAGCATGGGCGTATACATCTTCACCTGGGAAAAGCTTCGCAAATACCTGATCGAAGACGAAAACGACCCCAATTCCTCCAACGATTTCGGCAAGAACATCATTCCTGCCATGCTGCGGGACGGCCAGCGCATGAGCGCCTATTCCTTCAACGGCTACTGGAAGGACGTGGGCACCATCGAGAGCCTGTGGGAAGCCAACATGGACCTGCTGGCCCCGGTGCCGGAGATCGACCTGCATGACAAGCAGTTCCGGGTCTATGCCCGCAACCTGGGCCTTCTGCCCCAGTACATCAGCGAAACCGCCGTGGTGGACAATTGTCTTGTCACCGACGGCTGCGTGATCTGCGGCGATTGCCATCACTCCATCCTCTCCTCCGGCGTCCGGGTGGACAGCGGCGCCGTCGTGGAGGACAGCGTGATCCTTCCCGGCGCCCACATCCGCTCCGGCGCGGTGGTGCGCCGCGCCATCGTGGCTGAGAACGCGGACATCCTGGGCGGCTCCGTGGTCGGTGAGGAAACCGGCAACATTGCCGTGGTCGGGATCGGCGTTGTGGTTCCGGAGGGCACCAAGGTGGCCGCCGGCGAGCAGTACGAAGGCTGAAAGGAGGAGAGGGCATTATGAAAAGCAGTATTATGGGCCTTATCTACACCGGCGAAAGAGACCAGCAGCTTCGGGAGCTGACCAACGTGCGCGCTGTGGCCGCCGTGCCGCTCTGCAGCCGCTACCGTCTGATCGACTTCCCCCTGTCCTCCATGGTGGACAGCGGCATCCGTAACGTGGGCGTCATCATGCAGCGCAATTACAACAGCCTGATGGACCACCTGGGCAGCGGCAAGGAATGGGACCTGCACGGCAAACGCACGGGTCTGGTGATCCTGCCCCCCTTCACGACCTCCGACAACGTGGGCGTGTACGCGGGCTTCCTGGACGCCCTGCATTCCAACCTGAACTACCTGCAGCGCAGCAAGGAAAAATACGTGGTGGTCACCGACACCCACATGCTCTACACCACCCGGTATGACGACATGGTGGCCGCCCACGAAGCCTCCGGCGCGGACATCACCCTGCTGTACACCCGTGATCCGGGCATGAAGCGCCTCCAGACCGGCCGCTACTTGCACGTGGAGGCGGATCAGACCGTCACCGCCATCGAAGTGGATCCCGCCACCCCCCGCCTGGATTGCACCTATATGGAATGCTTCTGCATGGAGCGGGAAAAGCTGATCGAGATGGTGGACACCGCCGTTTCCCGCGGCCAGTACCACCTGACCAGGGACCTTCTGATGAACGCCATTTCCAACCACACCATGAAGGTGAAGGGCTTTGAATGCACCGGCCGCGCCTGGCATCTGGACAGCGTTCAGGCCTATTTCGACTGCAACATGGACCTGCTTTCCCCCGAGGTGCGCGCCAACCTCTTCCCCGCCGACCGGCCCATCCTGACCAAGCTCCGGGATGAAATGCCCACCCGCTATTTCCCCGGCTCCTCCGTCAAAAACAGCCTGCTGGCGGACGGCTGCATCATTGAAGGCACCGTCGAAAACTGCGTCCTGTTCCGGGGCGTCCACATCGGCAAGGGCGCCGTGGTGCGCAATTCCATCATCATGCAGGACGGCACCGTCTCCGAAGGCGCGGAACTGGACAACTGCATCCTGGACAAGCAGACCTTCGTGCGGCCCAACAGCCGCCTGATCGCCCCCAGGTCCTATCCTATCCTGATCGCCAAGCAGATGACGGTCTGATCCGGACCCCCATCTGGGCAAAAAAAGCGAGGAAGCGCAAAGCTTCCTCCTTTTTTTGTCCAGATGGGCTTATTCACGCGTCTCCAGGGCCTTCCTGGCCGCGGCCAGGGCCGCTTCCCGGGTGGTGAACACCGCCAGGAACCTGGCCGTATGGCAGAACACCGCCCCCCGTATGCCGCAGGCCGCCTCAAGCGCCTCCTCCCTCAGACCAGCCCATTCCGCAGGCAGATCCTTTTCCGATCGGAAGGTGCCTTTCCCCACGGGTACCGTCTGGACCCGCCAGCGGCCCAGGCTGTCCGGGGTGACCGCCAGGATCGCCTTCCTCTCCGGATGGGCCGCGTTGAAGGCGATCACCGTCTCCTTCCAGGGATAGGGCTTGTCCAGGATCAGAAGGGACGCGTCCTCCCCGCGGTCCTCAAGCGCCGCGAGGACCTGCCTTTCGGCCTCCAGCCGCGCCTCCGCGGTCTCCAGCAGCCTCTCCAGCACGGTCAGCGCCATCCGGGCGGCCAGATCAAACTGCCCGTCCCCCCGGGCCGGATCCTCCCGCCAGGTCAGGTTCATCGCGTCCACAAAGCTGAAGGGATGCGGCGCAAGCCCCAGATCCTGCCCGTTGTCCTCCGCCTCCACCGCGTCCAGGAACACTTCCCGAAGAAGCTTCAGCTTGTCCTCTTCGTCCCGGAACACAAGGTCCGCCAGCTTTCCGCAGGCGGCGGCCTTGACGCCGTTCGGCCGGACCAGGGAATCCTTCTGATGGTGATCCAGGCAGACCCGCTCCTGCGTGACCAGGTCCTCCTCCCCCACGTCCAGGACATAATCCTGCTTTTTGAGCTTCTCCCTGTCCCGGGTCCGGGTGATGACCACCGCGTCCTTCCCGTAAAGGTGCATCAGCAGCGCCGCGCAGAGCACGTCGTCCGGATGGAAGCTGCCGTCGTGCACTCCCAGGCGAATCTTCCCGTTTTCCGCTTTCAGCGGCACTCTCATCGCCGTTTCCTCCCCTGCCGTCCTCAGGCCATTTTATCCGACAGGGGCTCCCCGCCGACCACGTGGATGTGCCAGTGGCCCACGCTCTGGCAGGCGTTTTTGCCGCAGTTGGAAATGATGCGGAAGCCGTCCCCAAGACCCTCCTGGCGAGCGATGTCCTTGACGGCTCGCAGCATATGGGCCAGCACCTTGTCGTCCAGCTTCTCCGCCGCGTCGCACACGTCCGTCACATGGCATTTGGGCACCAGGATCACATGGCATTTCGCCTGGGGATGGATGTCCCTGAAGGCATAGCAGGTATCGTCCTCCCATACCTTGGTCGAGGGGATCTCCCCCGCGATGATTTTGCAGAAAAGACAGTCGTTCATTTTGTTTTCCTTTCCGCTTCCGTTCCGGAAGCCAACTGGGATCAAGTGACGATCAGTTTGTCCCTGCCCACCAGGTCCGCCAGCATTTTTTCGTTCCGGTCCACCATTTTGTCCCATTCGGCGTTTTCCCGGCTGCCCAGGGTCAGGATCTCGAACCGCGCGTCCGGGTCCCCGGCTTCATGGAGGAAGGCCTCCATGGTTTCCAGGGCGTTTTTCTCCTGAAGGATGGCCCTCTCCGCCCCGCCGGGAGGCAGCAGAAGGCGGTAGTCGTGCTCCACGCAGCCGCCGTAGGTCATAGTTGCCAGGAACCCGTAGATCTCCGGGTCCTTTTCCCGCATCTTCTGCATGGCCTTTTTCCAGACCTCGTTCTCCGTGGGCCGGGGGCGCTTGGCTGGCCGCGGAGCGTTCTTTTCCGCCGGGGCGCCTGACGGCGCCGCCGCCTCCGCAGGGAGGCGCACCCCCTCCGTTTTCAGTTTTTCCACCTGCGCTTCCAGGTCCGCCACCCTTTCCAGCAGGGCGCGCAGGTCCTCCTCCCCCGCCCGCTGGCAGCAGGAAAGCACCGCGATCTCCAGAACGCTTCTCGGGGAGGCCGCCCAACGGGTGTCTCCCTCCGCCTTCTGCAGGATCTCCAGCACCCGCATCAGCCAGGGCACGCTGAACCGATCCGACAGGGCCTTAAGCTTTCTTAGGCGTTCCCCGCCGGCATTCTCCTCCTCCGCGTCCGCGCCGCACAGCAGAAGGGTCATCATCCGGCGCATCAGGGCCGTCAGGTCCTTGAGGAACACCTGCACGTCCCATCCCTCCCGCATGACGGTGTCCGTCAGGCGCAGGCAGCCCGCGCTGTCCCGGTCGGCGATTTTTCCGCACAATTCCAGAAGAACGCCCCGGTCCGCACTCCCGAGGGCCGTGCGGACACCGGCCTCCGTGACGGCCCCGCCCGCGCCCATACACATGTCCATGATGGAAAAGGCGTCCCGCATGCCGCCCTCGGCCGCCTCCGCAATGGCGTACAGGGCGCTGTCCTCCGCCTCGACGCCGGCCTTTTCCGCCGCCTGCCGGAGGCGGGCGACGATGTCCTTTTCCGGAATGCGGCCGAAATCGAACCGCTGACAGCGGCTGAGGATGGTGGGAAGCAATTTCTGGGGCTCGGTGGTGGCCAGGATGAACACCATGTAGGACGGCGGCTCCTCCAGGGTCTTGAGCAGCGCGTTGAAGGCGCTGTTGGAGAGCATGTGCACCTCGTCGATGATATAGACCTTGTATTTGCCAAACTGGGGCGGATAGTCCACCTTCTCCAGCAATTCGCGGATCTCCTCCACCCGGCTGTTGGAGGCGGCGTCCATTTCGTATACGTCCAGGGACTGCTCCGCCAGGATGGCCCTGCAGCTTTCGCATTCGCCGCAAGGGTCCCCGTCCCGGGGATCCAGGCAGTTGATGGCCCTGGCCATGATCTTGGCCGCGCTGGTCTTTCCGGTGCCCCGGCTGCCGCAGAACAGGTAGGCGTGGGCGATTCGGCCCGTCCGCACCTGATTGCGCAGCGTTTTGCGTATGGCCTCCTGCCCCACCATTTCCGAGAACGTCCTGGGCCGCCATACCCGGTACAGCGCCTGGTATTTTTCAGACATGCGTCCTTTCTCCTCCCCCCGGGCGTTCTTTACTGACGCGGCATTTTCACCGGGGCCGCGGCGCCCCGCATTCCCGCCGCCGTCCCGCGGCAAAGGAAAGCCATGCACAGGAAGACCCCGGCGTCCGCCAGGGCGAACACCACGTTCATCCCTGCGCTGACAAAATCCGCCCCCGCCGTCAGCGGCAGAAGCCCCTCACAGACGCAGAAACCCGCCGTCAGGGCGCTCAGCACAAAGCAGGCCCGGACCGCCCCGCCGCTTTGGGCAAGGCCGCGGAACAATTCCGCCACCCGTTTGAGGGTAAAGCGGAACAGAAGGAAGCAGACCGCCTGCAGCACCTGGATGCCCAGCGGGAACACGAACAGCGGCAGCATCTCCCAGAGACGCCGGACGTCCGCCTCCGTCATTCCGCTGGCCTGAAGCTCCTCCGGGGGGATCGCCTCCAGGGTGGTGTAGACGCTGAAATAAAACACCCCGATGTAGACCGTCCCGGCAAGAAGCACCCCGAAGAGCACAAGCGACGCCACCGAGGCTTTTTGGGTATTCTCCCCCCGCACGTCGCTTTTGACCCGCCAGAGCCTCGCGGCCAGAAAGACCGCGGCAATGGCGTACAGGACGTCAAACAGCGCCGGGCTCCGGAAAAGCAGCTCCGCCCCGGGGTCCAAAAAAGCCTGCAGGGCAGAAATCAGAGTGAACCCGGCCGACAGCGCCAGGCACATGCAAAGCCCCGTCAGGGCGCCTGAGGAGGCAAACCCGGCCGCCGCCGCCCGGGGAAGGGCCCGGGCCCTGTTCAACGCGTCTCCCATAACCGTCTCCTTGCTGTTTTTCCCTATTTTAGCACAGCGCCGGGGCGGTGGCAAGGCGCAAAGTCCCCGCCCGCAGGACCGAGGCCGCCGCCCTTTGACGCACCGTCACACATCCTTCATAAACGTTGCGAAAGTGTTATAAAAAGTTAAAAGGATAGCCCAACAATCCCCGCCCCGCTTCATTGACAAACCCTCCGGTTTGACCTATATTTATTCTGTACCGAAAGGCATTAATCGATAAGGAGGAACGTTTATGCGCAAGCATATCAAAGCATTGCTTCTTTGTGCTTTGGTCCTGACCGTCCTTACGGGGATTTCCCTGGCGTCGGCGGAAGAAGGCCATACGCACGAATATGTCACCATCACAGCGCCTTCCTGTGAAACCCCCGGCCTGATGCGCTGCGAGGGATGCGGCACAGAGGTTGTGATCCCGGCCATCGGCCACATTGCAGGCAGCACCAAGGAAAGCGTAACGCTTCCGGCCACCTGCACGGCCTCCGGCATCAAGGTGATCGATGTTCTCTGTTCCCACTGCGGGAAGACCATCTCCTCTTCTACCGAGAGCATTCCCGCCATGGGCCATGATTACAGCGGCTCCTACGCGGTGATCACGCCCGCCACCTGCACCTCCGCCGGCATCCAGGGGCTCAAATGCACCCGCTGCGGGGAAGTGCTTCATTCTTCTTCCATTCCCGCTCTGGGCCACCAGTACGGGGATCCGGTGATCGTCACCCCCGCCACCTGCACCGCCCCCGGCGTCCGCACCCGCACCTGCCTGCGCGGCGATGACATCCTGACCGAGACCATCCCGGCCACGGGCCATACCTTTGGCGGCTGGACCATCGTCCAGGCCCCCACCTGCACCGCCCCCGGCATGCAGACCCGCACCTGCTCCAAATGCAACCTGACCGAATCCCAGAACCTGCCCGCCAAGGGTCACACCTTCGGTCCCTGGGCGATCGTCACCCCCGCCACCTGCACTTCCGGCGGCACCCAGACCCGTACCTGCACCGTCTGCGGCTATACGGAGACCATGAACACGCCCCCCACCGGGCATATCTGGTCCGACTGGTCCTACACGACGATGGCCACCTGCACCACGCCCGGTAAAGCCACCCAGTACTGCACCCAGTGCGGCGAAACCAACAGCCGCACCATTCCCGCCTATGGACATTCCTGGTCGTCCTGGGTCACCGTCCTCGCTCCTACCTGCGATCATTCCGGCACCCAGGAGCGGACCTGCCCCCTCTGCGGCAAGGTGGAATCCCGTGTTTCCCCCGCCCTCGGCCACAACTGGAGCCAGTGGGAAGTGACCATCCCCGCCACCAGCACGTCCACCGGCCTTCTGCAGCGCACCTGCGCCAACTGCCATCAGGTCGAGACCCAGATCATCCCCAAGATTGGCCTGAAGGACACCCTGTGCGCCTTCGGCCTGCGTTTGAAGGATGTGGGCAATTATCTGAACCCCTCCTACAGCGCCTGGTACATGTTCACGCCCTTTGACGCCTCCATCGAGGGCATGCAGACCTACGAATTGGTGGTCAACGACGCCTACATCGTGGGCACCTGCACCCTGAGCGTCCTCAACGGCGAAGTCTCCTTCAGCTATACCCTGAACAATCCCGGCGTACAGATCCAGGAGGAATTCTTCACCATCGTCAACAAGATGACCGACCTGACCAAGTACGAGCCGGAAGAACTGATGGACAAATATGCCCTGAAGACCAACACCCCCTATTCCATCAGCCAGCAGTTCGGCGGGGACACCAACCTGGTCCTGTATATGTGCTGCCGCGTCCGCTTTGAATATGACGCCAGCATGAACGACCTGAACTACAACAGCGCCTATCATCAGGGCCTGGTCAAGCAGATGACCTCCATCCTGGACTGAGCGTCAGCCCCTTAAAAGCCCGGCGCCGCCGCGATACAAATCGCGGCGGCGCTTTTGATTGGACCGCTTTTCCGCAGGGGCCCTGACCCGTCCTCACGGTCATCGGAAAAGAGAGCTCGCAGGGGCCTGCTGAAGCCTTCCCCCGGTGGAGAGCGATCGGATATCTGGTTTCGACAGCCGCCCGGCGACTGAAGATTTGCTAAATGTCTCCTTCGAAAGCGTCCGTCCCGGCGATGAGGGAGACTTTGTCAAACCTCGGCCCGGGTGTTGCCTTTCCCTTTGGGGAAGGCTTCGGCACGATCCAGTCTCCATCCCTGATCCGGGCATCCCCGCTGTTTCTGCCAGGCCTCGGCCCTGGTAATGCCTTCCCCTTTGGGGAAGGTGTCAGCGAAGCTGACGGAAGAGGTCCCCGCTGTGCCGGGTTCGAGGCCCTCCCTTGAAAAGGGTTTAAGCCTGTTTCCCCGTCCCTACGAGGACCTCTTCCGGCCTTTCAGGCCACCTTCCCCAAAGGGGAAGGCTTCGGCGCTGTCCCCTCTCCATCCGCTTTCCGGGCATCCCCGCTGTTTCCGCCAGGCCTCGGCCCTGGTAATGCCTTCCCCTTTGGGGAAGGTGTCAGCGAAGCTGACGGAA
>CAMJUL010000027.1 GCA_946408995.1 uncultured Clostridia bacterium
ATCACAGAAGACCGATGCCTTTCAGCTATTTACAGAGTTTTTTTCACAAGCTCGCGTAAATAAGCTTTCCCGTTTCCCCGGATGCAGGGGAACGGCGCCTCTTCCACCCCGTCATCCGGCTTATCTCACAGCAAATCCTTTGACGGATCCGTTTTTAAAGCCCCCTGGGTCCCAGGGGGCTTTCGGCGCGGTTTGATCCATTCCTTCTCCACGGGAAAAGCGCCTGTCCTTTACTCTGCCAGCCGGACCCAGCGTCTCCTGCGAAGGGACCGGCAGGTCCTCCTTTATTGGGCCGTCTCCCGGAGGAGCTTTCCGATCCCCATCTCCCGCCGCCATTGCGGGGCTGGGCCGTCATCTGCCCAGTATTCCGTCAGCGCGGCGATCTTGCCCCCCCGCCGGCGGATCACGCTGACGCAGTGGTACGACGCGCTTTGGTCCGTCGGCCACACCCGGGTGATCATAACGTCCTGCCCCGCGGCGGAAAGGACATCGTCCACCTCCCCGGCCCAGGCGCCGGGATATTCACAGGTGGCCCGGATATAATCCTCCACATTGAAGCGCTCGTTGGTGCAGGGCCATTCGATGACGGCGTCGTTCCGGAAGCATTTGCGCAGGGCGTTCGGCTCCTGCCCCAATACGGCCCTGAAAAACGCGCTGCACAGTTCGTCCCCGTTGGGCTCCGCCTTCCCCGGCGCCGGCTTTGCCGCTTTGCCGCTTGGACTGTTTCCGGGACGCTTCTTCCGCCGTTTGTCCTCCCAAAACGGCGCATAGCCCTTCCCGATGGCCGCCGTGTCGGTTTTCAGCAGGGCATTTTCCACCTTCAGATCCTCCCAGTTGACATCCCAGGGAGCCGAAAGGGCCGCGCTGTCCGCGCTGTAATAAATCGGCTCGTCCGTTTTCCCGTTTGTGTCGATCTGCCGGATCAGTTCCTCCAATTCCCAGACGGGCAGATCGTCAATGATGCCCCGGCCCTTCATGGCCGTCACCCAGGGGAAGTGCCGCGCCTCCCCGCGCTTCATCTCGCGTTTGGCCTTTAGCGTCAGCAGGAAATCCTGCTCGGTGCCAAAGTCGTACGTCATTTCCATCGTTTCGCCGATCCCGGGCGCAAGGTCCTCCAGGGTGAATTCGGCAAGGTCCAGCGCCTCCCCCGGGGCTTCCCTTTCAGGAAGGTGGTACTCCCTGCCGCGGAATTTGATGCAAAACAGATGATAGGCCCGGGTTTCAAACGTGGCCAGCACCACATACCCCAGCTGATCCAGCCTCATTTGGGAGGAAACCTCCACATCCCGCCAGATCCGCTCCTCCAGCCCCGCGTAAGCCATATGAAAGGTGTACACCTGCGTCGCCATACAGCATCCTCCTGAAAAGATATTTCTAAAATTGCACCGGCTTTTTTGGTAAAAGGCGCTTTTATGTCCTTCTGTGGGCTGGGATCCCATTCCAACACAGGTCCCAGCCGCCCGGACGCGTCTTGCCCAATTGCTTGTTGCACGGCAGTATGGGTACTTCATATTCATGTTTCATAGTGCTCAATGAGCAAATGATTCATTCATTCGCTTACCACCGTCTTCCAGGAGAAGTATGTCCATATGTTCTCCTCATGTCCAAGTAGAGCCTTTCATCATACCAGCTTAAAATATCGGTGGTATTTTTGATGTTCAGTTCTTTTACCCGCTGCCTGCAGACAGCGTATTTCTGAATAATCTTTTCCCAGATTGCTTCATCGTTTATTCTATAACAATTACAGAATATCCCTTCAGTACATTTCTCAATAATCAAGCGTCTGATCTCTGTCTTTTTCAAAGGGCATTCCAGCTTTTCCTTTATAAAGTCTACCCAAGCAGATACCGGCATGTTTATCCCCCCTTATAGCCTCTAATTCAAATTTGACAGCCTTGCAATACTATGTGGATATGCCAGGCCGTCCGCCGTTGATTCCAGGTAATGAACCGGCTTCCCTGCCGACATGGCGTACGCGATCTCGGACCGGGTGCTTACTCCAATGTATCCGTCGACGTTGATCACAAAGATCTCGTCCGCCATGTCGATTTTCCGCTTGTGCATCACGTCCATCACCGCGTGATGGCCAATGTGCAGCTTCGCTTCGGTCGGGATCTTCTGCCGCCAGAGGCTTTCCAGAAAAAGGCGTGACCGGGTAAACCGGGCAGAATTGTCCGGAACCAAAGTGGTTTTTGCGGGATCGATCACCGTGATCTTTTCCAAATCGCTCAGGAAATAGGCGGTTTTATCCCGCACCAAAGGAGACACCCCAACACATTGCAGTGTGTAGGTGTTGAAACTATTAGGATCACACTTGCGGATCATCCATTCTTCGTCACGGATGAGCACACGCATGCCGGGAGCAAATTCTGCCATGGCTGGACTCCTCCTGTATTCTCTTCACTCCGCCGCCTTGGCCGGTACAGCCTCGCACACATCGCAGATGTCACAGTTCAGCGCCGTGCATATCTTCAGGATGATTTCCATGTTGACCGGCTCGCCGCGGCTCATTTTGGCCACGGAGGATTGGCTGATCCCGGCAACTGCCGAAAGATCCTTCTTTTTCAGGTCCTTGTCGATCAGCATTTTCCAGAGACGTTTATAACTGATTTCCATACGTTTTCCCTCACTCAGCTCTATTGGTGCGTTTACATCAACAATAAATATACAGCAGGCGATTCGGATCCGCAATAAAAAAATGTGAATTCACACAATCGTAATACTTGAAATCACAAAAAAGGGCCGGCCGCTGCCCTCTGGTCAGCCCTCTGTCATCCGGCTTTCCTCCGGCTCCGCCGCCCCACGCACCGCAAAAAGCCTGCCGCCCAGGCAGGCTGAACATCCTAAAGATGCACGTCCATCGTATCGGTTGGATTTTACCTGTACAGGGAAGCCGCCCCTTCAGCGATCCATCCCCACACGCCATCGACATAGATATAGAACCACCGGGCTCCGTTGGTACCGATCTTCTCATCATAGCAGGGATATTGCCCCGGATAAGAGACCCGCGCAACCATTGGATATTCGGTTCCCGCGTTTTGACGGACCAGACGCGCATCTCCCGATATACGGACTTCGCCTATTTTTCTTCCGCCATATGGAGAAGATGAAGGCGAGCCTATGTCTGTCGAGTAAGTGCCGCTCCCGTTATTGACCGCTGTCGTGTCCCGGTTGATAAAGCCACGGGCAATTTGACCGTTAACATAAAATTCAATATACCACCAGTTTCCATAATAGGTATATTTGCCCAGTATATGGTACTGCTGCCCCGGGGAAAGCATTGCAAAGGATGTATTTGCATTCAGCGGATTGTCGGTAACGATGATCGAAGAAGCTGCCGTTTGCGCTATATAGCTGAATTTCAAACGGTCAATGCTCGTCTTGAATCCCTGAATATAGCTTGGCGGAATATACCCTACCCGGACACCCCCGTTGCTGGTCTCGTATCGGACAAGGAGCCACCCGCTGCCCACTTCAAAGCCGCCTACCCAAATATCGGAATTCGTAGATACGGAAGCTTTTCCGTTTGAACAGCGGTACGCATCCAGGCTTGGCGCTGTATAAACGGGGCAGTTCCCATAACCGATCCCATTTTTGTAATGATGAAATTTAAAATCGATCACATTATAGAGGGATTCACTGCCTGCCATGATCGGTACAGCAAGGGTCACCAGCAAAACAGTCGCCAACACGATCGCCCATTTTTTCATTTTCTTTTCCTCCTTTAGGTTGTTTTGATCGGTCTGTTTGCACCTTGTCCGTGCAGTGAGCTGCCGGAATTCCGGTCCGCTTCTTCAGGTCCTTTATCCCTGATCCGGCTCCTGCCTGGGCTGAGCCGCAAGAGCAGCCCCTCCATTCCTGACATAGACATGCGCCGTTTATATCCCGGTTTCCTTTTTATAGAAATGCACCTGTTTTTCGACCAATTTACATTTATTGTCTATTCTACCATATGCACGGCGGATCGTCCATCCTTTTTTGCACGTATTCTGATCCTGTTGACAAAATGCTTTCACCCCCTCCCCGTCACAGCCTGGCCGGATGCTGGGCCTTCCCCCGTCCAAATAGCGCTGCCGAACGCTTTTTTGTGAAAAAAGCCTGCCGTCAAGGCAGGCTGTAATAACATAATGGCTTATTAAGCTAATACAAATATATGTCTTGTGCTCCTCACAGGCAGCCCCGGAGGTCCGGAACCCCCTTGAGGTGCCACCGGGCCCTGGGATCCTCCCGGGCGTCCCCCATCGCCGCGCAGTCAAAGCCGCCGGCTTCGGCCGCCGCCACCCCGGCGTGGGCGTCCTCCACCACAAGGCACGCGGCAGGAGGAAGCCCAAGCCCCTCCGCTGCCTTCAGGAAAACCTCCGGATGGGGTTTGGAATGGGTGATGCCGTTCCCGTCCGCCACCGCGTCAAAGAAATCCTGCAGGCCGACCCGCTCCAGGATGTACGGCGTGTTTTTGCTGGACGAACCCACCGCCAGCTTCAGTCCCAGGGCGCGAAGGTCCAGAAGGGTCTGCCGCACATCGCTTTTGACATCCGCCGGCGTAAGCTTCGACAGCAGCTCCCGGTACCGGGCGTTCTTTTCCGCCGCGAAGGCCTGCTTTTCCTCCTCCGAATAAGTTCTGGCGCTTTTTTCAAGCAGGATCTCCAAGCTTTCCATCCTGCTGACGCCCCGCAGGAGGCCGTTGCGCTCCCGGTCAAAGGGAATGCCCAGCCGGTCCGCCAGGGCCTTCCATGCCCGGTAATGGTATTCGTCCGTGGACAGAAGGACCCCGTCCAGGTCAAAAATGATTCCCCTGTAGTTCATACACCTATTCCTTTCCAAAGGAAGGCTGCCGGATCGCCTCCGGCAGCCTTCGCATACGTAAGCGCTCATTCAAAAACGCAGATCTCCGCCGCCTGGGCCCCGCCGGTGCGGGAGGAGGAATTCATGGTGAACACCAGGCGCACATACGCCGCCTCCGCCGCGTCAAAATCAATGCGGATCCGGTTGCCCGTCGCAGCGTCGAAGCCGTATTTTTCCGCCGGCGCCGCCTCGGTGAAGGCTTCGCCGTCCGTGCTCACCAGCACCGCGATCTCCTGTATGCGGGGCTCCCAAATGGAGGAGGGGTTCAGGCAGACGGCCACCGTGCGCACGTGAAAAACGCCCCCCAGGTCAAAAGTGATCTCCGCAGGAAAGCCCTTGCTTTCCCAATAGGTATCGGTTTTGCCGTCGTTGACGTTCCGGTCCACATAGACATCGGTATGGGCGCCGGAAACCACAGGCCTCCCCAGGGCCAGGTTCTCCCCCTCCGGCAGGGGAATAAACTGCTCGGCAGGGTCCGGGAAGCAGGGCGGACGCTCCGCCCTGGTCTGCTCTGGGGCGGTAACGATCGTGACGATGGTCTCGGGGTCTTCCATCCCCTGCCCAAGGCCGGGGCAGCAAAGGCACAACAGCGCCAGGACGCAAAGGACGCAGACGGTTCGTTTCATGTCCGACACCTCCTATTCAATGACGATGTTTTCGCAGTATTCGTTGAAACGGAGCTTCATCGTTTTCAGATCCCGGATGGGGGCGCCCAGCACCGTCACGTTCCTCAGCGTTACGTTGGTGATGCGGTTCTCCTCCCCCTGGCCCGCGAGCCTGGAGGCGGGCACCTTTCCGTCCGCCGTATTCAGAACGGTCAGCCCGTCGATCAGGACGCTGTCGATGGAGCCGAACTCGTCCTTCACCGTGGACCAGGCGGAATTCTGCAGCGTCATTTCGATCAGTTCTTTGTTGAAACCGTTGTCCCCCTGCATCAGGGCGTTTTCCACCGTGATGTTCCGGTAGGTGATGTCGTGCACGAAGGCGTCGTCGCTGTTGTGGATGCTGATGACCGGCTTGTGGAAGTTGTACAGCACAGTAATGTCCTCAAACAGCACGTCGCTGATCTCCGGGTCCAGGGTCAGGCCCTTGTCGGTTTCATAGCCGATTTCCATGGACTGGGCCAGGTCCGTCCAGATCTGCACGTTCCTGAAGGTGATGCCCCGGGTGGAGCCGGAATAGTTTTTGATAACCAGGCTGTCGTCCCAGGTGCGGGCAAAGCAGTTGGTGACGGTATGGTCTGTGCAGGACTGGAAGGTGAATCCGTCCCCGTTCTGCCGGCCGGAGATGATCTTGACATTGTCCACCGTCACGTTTCTGGAGGAATAGGAATTGAAGTTCCAGCAGTTGGAGTTCACAAGACTGATGCCCTCCACCGTGACGTTTTTGCTGTGGTCCAGGTCGATGGGCACCCGGGCGTAGGATCCGGGCTGATTCCAGGCGGGATAATCGCTGCCGTCGATCAGGCCCCGGCCGCAGATGCGCACATTCTCCGCGTTGTGGACCGAGATAATGGAATGCAGCACGGCGCCCCCGGAAAGATAGAGGGTCTGATTGTCCTCCAGGACGATAGCGTCCATCACCCATTCGCCGGGACCGATATAGAACACATTGGGGTCCTCCGGGTCCGGCACGTCGGTTTCCGGGGGATTGGCAAACAGATGCAGGGCCTGGTTCACATTTCCGTTGAACACCACGGTATAGGCCCCCGGCTCTGTCAGGGTGAAAAAGACCGTCCCCTCCTCCACCTGCGGCTCGATCCCAAAGGACAGGGGGAGCACCTTCGCGCTTTCCACCGGGCTTCCCAGGCCCGGCATCCGGACGCGGACATTCACCCTCCCCTCAAAATCGAAATACGCCATGGGAGTGGTCACGGGCTGGGTATTGGCGTTCCACAGATGTTCGTGGTTGACCATCACGTCGTATACGAACAGGTCGTACCCGTTGACGCTGACCGCGGCCGTTTCGGAGGTCCGCATGGTCTTTGGCCCCTCGTAAAGGGTAAGTCTCGTGGGGCCCTCCGCCCGGACCGGCCCGCAGACCCAAATAAGGCAGGCCAGACAAAACGCCAGGACAAAGCAGCATGTTTTTCCTTTCATCTGAACGCATCCTCCTTGGAATGACGTTTAGCGTTAAACTGATTCCATTATAACGGCTGGCTCCGCCTGAATCAAGGAAAATCAAATAAATTCCGGAAATTTTTTTCCCATACTTGACAGGCCATGGGCAAGATGCTATAATGAGGCCAACAGATAGGTTTAGCGTTAAACCTAATCGAATCATAAGGAGGGAATCCCATGAAAAAGTTTCTCGCCGTTCTCCTGGCTGCCCTGATGCTCTTTGCCCTCGCCGCGCCCGCGCTGGCGGAGGAAAGCGTCACCTTCCTGTGGGACAACTTTGACGACCGTGACCCCAACGCCAAGCCCGAACTGGCCCCCAACGGCGCCAACATCTGGTGGGACAACTGGGCCAACCTGCGCGCCAAGAATGAAGAGGGCGCCATCAAGATCGACTACCGGCCCAAGGCCTTTGACCCCGAAGACTATGACAGCGAAGACGACTACTATGCCCATGCCGCCGACTGGATGGGCAACTGGGGCGAAGCCGTGAACATGTGGGCGCTGGACGGCATCTCCTACTGCAAGTACCTGAACGTCCGCATCAAGGGCGCTGAGGGCGGCGAGGAGAACAAGCTGATCATGTACTGGCATCCCGAGGATTCCAAGTTCTATTCCGCCCGCTTCTGCGACCTGGTGCTGGCCGACGGCAGCAAAGCCACCATCACCACCGAATGGCAGGACCTGGTCATCGATCTGGAAGCCTCCGGCTTCCCGGGCATGACCAACGCCTTCCACTTCTATGCCTTTGCCAAGAACGTCATCTGGCTGGATGAAATCTCCTTCTCCGGTCCGATCGCGCCCATCGACGCCTCCAGCGCAGAAACCATCCTGGCCGGCCTTACCGCAGAAGAAACCGGCAAGGCCTGGGAACTGCCCATCAAGGATTACCTGGCAGAGCTTGAGTAACTCATCCCTTCCCCCGCGGGGGCGGCGCGCCGCCCCCGCTTTCTTATGGGAAAATCTTGCATTCCCCCGTTTTCCCGGCTATACTGGTCTTACCGTATCTGGTACCCTTTTTCGACAACCGGAGAGACGCATGGTCACATTGAAGGATATCGCCGCGGAAGCCGGCGTCAGTATCACCACCGTATCCAATGTGGTGCACAACCGCTCAAGCCGGGTGTCCCCGGCCACGGTCAAGAAGATTTGGGAAATCCTGGAGCGGGAGCATTACGCGCCCAGCATGTCCGCCCGCTCCCTGGCCAAGGAGCATTCCTCCATCATCGGGGTCATCACCCATCTGACGCCGGAGAACACCGGAAGCACCATGGGCGATCCTTTCCTGAGCGCCTTTGTGGACAGCATCGAAAAGCGCACCCGGGAGGAAGGCTTTTACGTGATGGTCCGTGCCGTGGAGGATTCCGGGGCCCTGGCCGCCATCAGCCACAGCTGGAACCTGGCGGGGCTGGTGCTGACGGGCCTGTTCCAGGATGATTTTTTTACCGCTGTACTGGGGCTGGGCATCCCTTTCGTGCTGATCGACAGCTATGTGGAGCACCCCGATGTATACAGTGTGGGCCTGGAGGACGAAAAGGGCGGATACCTGGCCACGCGGCACCTGCTTGAGAAGGGGCATCGCCGCATCGCCTTCACCTCCCCCTCCATCCGGCCCGGGGGCGTCATCGAGCAGCGCCTTTTCGGGTACCGCCGGGCCCTTTCCGAATTCGACGTTCCCTTCGACCCGGACCTGGTCTTTACCCAAGAGATCACCGTAGAGGAGGGCAAGCAGCTTGGCCGTGTCCTTGGCGGACGGCCGGACATCACCGGCATCTTCGCCTCGGCAGATCTTCTGGCCGCGGGCATCATGGCCGGCCTGAATGAAAAGGGCGTAACGGTGCCCCGGGACAAATCCATCGTCGGTTTTGACGACAACTATCTGGCCCAGCTGACCATCCCGGGCCTGACCACCATCCATCAGGACGCGGAACAGAAGGGCTTTTTGGCCACAGACATGATCCTTTGCCAGCTTCGCCATGAGGAGCCTGCACAGCGGAACATCATCCTGCCCGTACGCCTGGTGGAGCGGGGCAGCGTCCGGGACCTGAGGGCATAGCGCGGCCAAACAAAAAAGCGCAACAGGCGTTCCCCCGCGCAAGCTCGGAGAACGCCTGTTATGTTTCTTCAGTTTAGCTTCGGAGGCAGCGGGGGGGCCGTCCCCTGCCTCCGTCGTTTTTCTTGTGTCCTCAGCCGCCTTTTCCCTCAGGACGGAAGGATGCTGCCCCCGTCCCTTGTGATGTCGACGGTCCATTTCTTTCCGCCCGCGATGACGGGAAAGGTCAGGCGGGTCAGCTGGTCCGGCAGGCGCGGATGGATCTCCGGCCTGCCGTTGCTCATCCTGAGGCCGGCGAACCCCAGGGCTGCGATCATCCAGGCCCCGCCGTTGGAGGCTGGATGGGTGCCGCCGATGTAGATCTCCCCGGCCCACTGCTTTCCGCCGCCCGTAACGTCGATGCCCGCGGTGCGTCTGAATAAGCGCCAGGCCTCGTCCAGAAGGCCCAGGCGGCAGGCGGTCAGGGCGTACATGCAGGCGGACAGGCTGGAGCCGTGCTCGGTCCGCGGCTCGTAGTATTGCCAGTTTTTTTCAACCTCTTCGTCCTCAAAGGCCTCCGGCAGCAGGGCCATCAGGGCCAGGACGTCCGCCTGTTTGATGATCTGCGTCGTCCCGGCCACCCCGTGGTCCCCGCCCCAGTATTCCCGATCGTCCCGGAGCCTTGCGCGGACCGCGTCAAGGGAGCAGTCCTCCAGGGCAAAATACCCGTCAAACTGTTCGATGACCCCCTCCCGCGTTTTCGGGCCCCTCAGCCTTCCGCACAGCTCCTCCAGCAAGGGCAGCTCCCTTTCATAATCCATTTCCTTCAGCAGGGAAGAAAACCAGGCTTTTTTGTCCCCGAACACCTCCCGGAGCGAAAGAGCGCTTTCGATGCAGTACAGGATCATCCGGTTGGTGAAGGCGTTGTTGCAGACCCGTTCGTGGTATTCGTCCGGACCGATGACGTCGGCGTAATCCACCTCAGTCCTGTCCAGGTGGGCATTGGCCCGGCTCAGGTAAAACCTGGCGCATTCCAGGATAACCCGGGCCCCGCCCTCCTCCAGCAGGGTCCTGTCGCCGGTCCAAACAGAATATTGCCAAAGGGCATACACGACGTCCGCGCTGATATGGATCTGCCGGTCCCTGAAATACGTGCGCACCGGCCTGTGGGTGAAAACATCCACCACGTTGAAATCCGTACAGCCTTCCTGGCCTCCCTCCTGGCTCTCCCAGGCGTAAAACGCCCCCCGGTATCCGTATTCCCGGGCTTTTTTCAGCGCGCCGGGCAGGGTTTCGATCCGGTAGCGCAGCAGGGACCTGGCGATCTCCGGCTGGGTAAAAACAAACATGGGAAGGCAGAAGATCTCCGCATCCCAGAAAATGGCCCCTTTATAGGTCTGGCCGGACAGCCCCCTCGCGGGGATGGAAAGGTCTTGCGCGTGCCGGGGCGCGATGCAGTTGAGGTGGTACTGGCTGGCGTGCAGGTCCCGCGCGGCTTCCCCGTTCCCCTCCAGGGTCACCTCCGAACAGGCCCAAATGTCCTCCCACGCGTCCCTGTGGGCCTTCAGGCATTCCTCAAATCCCCTCTCCCGGGCCCTCAGGCAGCTCTGCCGGGCCGTCTCCGCCGGGTCCTTCCCCTCCTGGGAGGTGCAAACCGCAGCAAATACCTCCACGGTCAGGATCTGCCCTTTTTTTACGGGACAGGTCAGCATGCGGAACAGGCCCTCCGGCCTTTGTTCCAGACGTTCCAAAGTCTCAAAATCGGTCCGCAGGCACTGGGCCGCGGCCACTTCGATGCCCTTTTCACAGGTCACAGCCCTCACCTGCAGGGCCGGGCCGGGCCGGAAGTCGAACCCCTTGAAATGCGGGCCGTTGATGTCCCAAAGGTCCGTGGAGATGCCTGCCTGCAGGGTAATCTCCCCGTCCTGAATGACCTGCATCCGGTAGCGGTCGGCCAGGAGGGAATGCTCCGCCATGGAGACGAACCGCTCGCTTTCAACGCGTACCGGATCGAATAGCGTATCCCGGCTGAACAGGCCGCAGCGGTAATCAAGCCGCTGACGGTGCTTTATCGGCCGGGTTTCCCCCAGTGCCAGGGCCTTGCCGTTGAAAAACAGGCGCAGATACAGGGCGTTTGGGGCGTTCACCGGCTCCCGCCAGGCCTGTCCGTTCCGGTCGTATACCCCGGCCAGGGTCACGGCGGCATACAGGTCCCTGCCCGCCTCCTCCGGGGCCCCCCGCAGACCCATATACCCGTTGGCGCACAAAAACCGGTTGCCGTCGCCCACGGCCTCCCCAGCGTCAAAGCCGCATTTTTCCAGGGACCAGACGTCCATAAGGCTGCCTCCTTCCGAACGCGTGTGCTTCAGTCCGTTTGCCGGGGGCAGGGCGCCCGCAGCCCCGCATCGTCCAACACGGCTTCCTGCCCATAGACCCGCAGGGGCAGCTGCCCGCCCTGCTCCAGGGTGAAGCGTGTCTCATCCGGTTCCATACAGACCCGGATGACCCGGCCCCGGTACAGGAGGGAAAACTGCAGCCGCTTCCAGCGCGCTGGCAGCCGCGGGGCAAAGGCAAGCCCTTCCCCGTCGCTTCTCAGCCCGGCAAAGCCGTACACGATGTTGACCCACGCCAGCGCGATGCTGGTGATGTGCAGCCCCTCCCGGGTATTGCGGTTGTAATTGTCCAGGTCCAGACGGGTGGCAAAGCCGAAAAAGCCCACCGCCGCCTCCATCTTGTCCAATTCCGCCGCCAGAATGGAATGAATGGCGGGGGACAGGGAGGACTCGTGAATGGTGCGCGGCTCATAGAACTCGTAATTGACCCGTTTGGTCTCCAGGCTGAAGGAGGAATTATACAAATACAGCATCATCAGCACGTCCGGCTGCTTGATCATGTCCGACCGGTAGATGCGGTCATAGGACCAATGGTCATACAGGGGAAAATCGGTCACAGGGACGGCGTGGATATCCGTATGGGGCAGGTCAAAGTAGCCGTCATGCTGCTCAAACAGCCCCCCTTCCCCTTCCGGCAGATACATTTCCCCGGCGATGGACGCCCATTGGCGCATCTCCTCTTTTTTCAGCCCCGTTTTCCCGCACAGGGCCAAATAAGCTTCGGGCCGCTCCTGTTCCATGCGTTCCAGCGTTTCCGCCGCGCAGGCAAGGGTCCGCATGCCCATATAGTTGGTATAGGCGTTGTTGTTCACCATCATATGGAATTCGTCCGGTCCCATCACGCCATAAAAGCCGTAGCGTCCCGTCCGGCTCCCTTTTTCCACCCGGCTAGCCAGAAAGCGGGCGATCTGCAAAAGCATTTCCGCCCCATAGGCCCAAAGGAATTCCTCGTCCCCGGTCACGTGCACATAATGCCAGATGCCATAGGCTACGGCGGTGCTGGGCTGCAGCTGCAGACTGGCATGCTGCCACAGGGCGCAGGCTTCCTTCCCGTTCAGGGTGGCAATGGGATAGCAGGCGCCCCGGCAGTCCAGCATCTTTGCCCGCTCCAGGGCCTGTGGAAGGGTATTGTACCTGAACAGCAGCAGGTCCCTGGCCGCTTCCGGCTGGGTAAACAGGTAAAAAGGCAGGCATCCGGCCTCGGTATCCCAAAAGGCATGGCCGTTATAGGCCTCCCCCGTCAGGCCCTTGGCGCCGATATTGTGGCATTCGTTGCCGCCCGCGTAGGTCTGCCTCAGCTGAAAGATGCAGAAACGGATGCCCTGCTGCTCGGCGAGGGCGTCCTTCCCCTCCGCGGCGATCTCGATGTCCGAGGTACGCCAGTACGCCTCCCAGGAGTCCCGGGAAGCCTTCAGGGCCTCTTCCAGAGAGATCCTGCCGCTTTCCTCCAGTGCCTGAAGGCCCCGCTGCCACAGGGCTTCCCCCTTCAGACCGTCAAAGAGAATCACGGCCCGCCGGTCCACCGAAAGAGGACGGCCCTTTATCAGCTTCAGTCGGGCGCTGAGGCGGACCGTTTTCCCTTCCCGCTGCGCGTCGGCTTCCACGGGCAGGGAAAAAAACGCGCCTGCGAACACCTGCTGCCCGGAATGGAGGGTCTCCGCCTGCAGCGCCAGCCTTCCCTGACCGGCCTCTCCGCGAGGTTCCTTCCAGAAGCACCTTCCGTATCCCTCGTGAACCACGTCAAAGGATAGTCCCCCTGTATACACTGCTTCGCAGTCTCCATTGACCGCCTCCAGGGTGACGCGCTGGTAAGCCCGCTCCCGATGGGTCCTGTCCAGAAACCGCAGGAAGGTCATACGGACTTCTTTCCCCGAGGCCGTCTGCCACAGAAAGGTCCTTGTCAGGGTCCCCTGCCTCAGGTCCAATTCCCTTCTGAAATCCCTGTAACGGACCCGGCCCAGATCCAGCCTTTCGCCGTCCACGGTGATCTCCGTCCTCAGCCAGTCGGCGGAGGGGATCATGAAATGGGTCTCTTCGATAATGCCCCGGTAGCTTTTCCCCAGGGGCTCCATGTCATAGACCCCGTTGGTATACGCTCCCCGCAGGCTGTCCACGCTGCCTCCCTCGTCAAAGCAGCCGCGCACCCCCAGGTTTTCGTTCGCCAGGGAAAACACGCTTTCGCTGACCCGGGCGTAGGCAGGGTCAAATCCTTCTTCGATCACCTTCCAGGGGTCGCAGCCAAAATACCTGTCCGCCGCTTTCGCCATGCGCTTCCCTCCCCGTCAGCCTTTGATGCCGACGGAAACGGAATTCTCCGTCAGCTGTTTCTGGAAGATAAAGAACAGAATGATGGGCGGGATCATGGAGAACACCACCGAACGCATCATCGCGTCCTCGTTCACCGTCTGTTCCGTGCTGAATACGAACAGGCGCACCATCACCGTCTGCAGTTCGCCGCCCCGCAGCACCAGGTAGGGCAAAAGGAAATCCGACCATGCGGCGTTCACCGCGAAAATGGCCACCACCGAGCAAATGGGCTTGGACAGCGGCAGCACGATCCGGAAGAAGACCTGCAGCTGGCTGCATCCGTCGATCCGGCTGGCCTCCAGGATGGAGGCGGGCAGCGATTCAAAAAACTGCACGAACAGGATGACATACATGGCGTTTGCGCCGTAGGACAGCCACAGGGGAACAAAGGAATTGCCCAATCCCACCTTCTGGATATTCATGAACAGGGGCACGATACTGATGGTGGTAGGCATCAGCAGGGACAGCATCACCAGTTTTTTGACCGCGCCGCTCCCCTTGGGCTTGAGGATGCCAAGCCCGTAGCCCAGAAGTCCGTTGAACAATAGAGCGCAAACGACGCTGCCCGCCACGGAAAGGAACGAATTGAGGTAGTTCTTTGCGATGCCAAGCTGATTCCAGGTCGTCAGATAGGTCTTGGGGTCAAAGGACGCTGGCAGCAGCCGGGTGCTCGACACAAACTCCCTCAGGTCCTTGAACCCCGCCAGGATCACCCAGACCAGGGGAAAAAGGGCGACCACCACCATCACTGCGCACAGGAACAGAATGATGCCGTATCCGACCCGGACGCTAGGGGCGTGCATATCGTAATCCCGGATGACGCCGGTGCGCGTTTGCTCAGCCATCTTCGCTCCTCCCCTCTCAGTCCCAATCGGATTCTTTGCGGTTGAAGTAGGAATAGATCCCCGTCATGACCAGCAGGATCAGCGTAACGGTCACGGCCACGGCGGAAGCCTTGCCATAGTTCATGGCTCCGCCGAAAGCGTACTGCCACATGAGCTGCATCAGGGAGAGGGACGCGTTGTCCGGCCCTCCCTTGGTTAGCACCATGGGCTCGTACATGATCTGGAACACGGAGATGATCTGCAGGATCAGCAGCGTGCCGGCCAGCTTCCGGATGGCGGGCAGCAGGATATGGAGCATCCTTTGCCAGACAGTAGCCCCGTCGATGGCCGCCGCCTCATACAGCTCCGCGTTGATGCCGGCCATGCCTGCCATATAGATCAGGGCCGTGGCCCCGGCCCCCTTCCAGGTGGCGATGACAATGAGGATGGGGATGACCAGGTGTGCCTTGGTCAGGTAACTCTGGGGGGGAATGCCCAGCTTGCCGATGAGGATGTTGAGCACGCCGGATTTTTCCCCGGAAAAGAAGGCGGACCACAGAATGATGACCGCAAGGCCCGGCAGCATGTTGGGCAGGTACACCGCGGTGCGGAAAAAGCCTTTGCCGCGCCGGGTCTCCCCAATCATCAGCGCAAGCAGGATGGGCAGGGCGAAGCCGATGAGCAGGGACCAGAAGGTGTAGGAAAAGGTATTCATCAGCGCCTGCGTAAAATCGTCCTTGCCCATGACGCTGATAAAATTGTCCAGCCCGACAAACCGCACCAACTCCACGTTCCTGGTTTTATACAGGCTCATGCGGATGCTTTCCAACAGCGGCTCCCATACAAAGAAGGTCATCAGGAGCAGGCCGGGCAGCATGATCAGCCAGGACTTGAGCGTCTCGCCCGTCCTTCCCCTCAGCCTGCCCCGGTTGCTTTTTTCACTCATGGGGCTCCCTCCCGGAATCAGTTTCCATATCGTAAAAGCATGCCGGCCGGAACTCCCGGAACCGGCATGTCCTGATCAATAGTCGTTAATCTCGTCGTCCAGGTATTCCTGGAAGGAGTCCTGCGCCTTCTGCAGGGCCTTCATGACGTCCGCGCCTTCCCGGGTGATCATCCGCTGGATGACGGCCGTCAGTTCCCGGTACAGCTGCTGGGCAAAGACGGGCTCCTCGGATTTGAGGGTGATGGTCCCCTCCGAAATGGAATCGAAGAAATCCTGATACAGCCGCATATCCACATTGCTGTACTCGTCCACGATGGCCTGCTTGGCGGCATTGTATTCCTCGTCATTCCAGGCGCTGATGGCGGGGATCACAGGGGCGCCCCGGTCCCGCTTGGCCGCGTAATCAGCCCGCATGCCCTCGATGATGGCGTCGTCCAGGAAGGGCAGCTTGCCGATGACCCTCAGATAAGCCATCAGGGCGATCCCCTGGTCCCGGGTGATGTTGGGGGCGAACATATAGCAGGTGCCGCCGGCCAGGGCATACCTCCCCGCGTCCCCGGCCGGGAAGGGAATCAGCGCGAAATCCGCCACCGGAAGGCCCTTGTTGGCGGTGGGCTGGTCCACGGAATCGTCCGCGGCAAAGTTCATGGCCGCTTCCCCGGTCCCCAGGAGCGAATGGGCCCCAGCCCAGTCCGTGGTGGTGGTGTCGGCGTTGAGGATGTCGTATTTCCATTTCAGGTCCCGCATGAATTCCATGGCAGCCACACACTCCGGCGAGGTGAAATTGCACACCCAGCGGCCGTCCTCATCCTGGTATTCCAGGGCGCTTTCGCCCACGCACCCGAAATTCCAGGCGATGTTGGTAAACAGCCAGCCGCCATATGTCTCGCTGGCGGGGAATACCAGGCCGGCTTTGCCGGTCTTTTCCTTGATGATCTTGCCGTATTCCGCCATCTCCTGCAGGGTCTTGGGGTACAGGGGCAGTCCGTCCCCGTCCACCAACCCCGCCTCGCGGAACAGCGCGATGTTGATGTGCATGCCAAGAACGTAGCCGTCCCTGGGCAGGCCGTAGATGCGGCCGTTTTCATCCGCAAGCATCTCCACATAGGAAGGGCTGAACTTGTCCAGCACGCCGAAGGCCTCCAGGGCCTCGGTGACGTCCCCCACCAGGTGCTGGCTGATCAGCAGCTGGGGATCCGTAAAGGGGGGCTGGAAGATGCTGGGGGCGGTACCTCCCTTGGCCATGGGGACGTAATTGCTCAGGGTATAGGAATAGTAATCCGGCACCAGGGTCACATTGGGGTACTGCCTGGCCATGGCGGCCCGGTAGCTTTCAAACAGGGCCTTTTCCGCCTCGGGCGCCGTGTCCGCCGGCCAGTTCCCAAGGGTGATGGTGCAGGTCAGGTCCGCGTCAATGACCTCCTCCGCCATCGCGGAGGGAAGGGCGCAGACGAGAAGGCACAGGGCCAGAAAGCAGGAAAGCCACGGATACAGCCTGTTCATGTTCAAACCTCCTTATCAACCTGTGTGAACGGTTCTTTGTGAATAGGTTTAGCGTTAAACTCTGTCCTGATTATAGTATATTTCAACCGATTCGTCAATGTATAAAACAAAAAAAGGGCCCCAAAAGCGACGGAAAAGGCACAGGAAAAACCCCGCTTCCTTTATCCCGCCCCCGGGACCGCCGGACGAAAAGGCAGGGGTTCAGCCGCCTCCCCTTCAATGGAAGCCAGCGCGCCGGCATCTTCAGCGGGGGAAGACCCCTGAACCCAGGACCTTCGCATGCGCCGAAGGAACGCTTCTTTAGACAGGAACGCTTCTTTAGACAGGAACGCTTCTTTAGACAGGAACGGGTATCAGGGGCGGCCGCCTGGCCTCCCTGCGAAGGCCCGCGTGGGCCGCGGCCCAGCGCCGCGCTTCTATTGCTTCCTGCGGCGAATCATGTTATACTTTTTTCCCGGGTTTTTCTAAATAAACGATAAGCTCCATGAGGCCCGTGTCACGTTCGTCCGGGAACCTGGAGCCGGAGGATACAAATGAGATATCGCATCAGCAAAAAGACCGGAGACCGGATCAGCGAGATCGGCCTGGGCTCCGCCTATATGCCGGAAACGCCCCTCTCCGAGGCCATCCCTGCCCTGCGCCGGGCTTACGAGGGCGGCATCAACTACTACGATCTGGCGGCGGGCGACGGCAAAGCCTTTCCCATGTACGGGGAAGCCTTTGCCGACGTGCGCAGAAACATCCTCTACCAGATCCACTTCGGAGCGGATTATTCCAACGGCACTTACGGCTGGTCCCTGAAACTGGATACCGTCCGGCGCTCTATTGAAAAGCAGCTCAAAGAGCTGCGCACCGATTATATCGATTATGGATTTATCCATTGCCAGGATGAGCTCTCCGACTGGGATACGTACCGGAAAAACGGGGTCTACGACTTTATACTGAAGCTGAAGGAGCAGGGCATCGTCCGCCGCATCGGGCTCTCCTCCCATACGCCGGCGGTCATTGACCGTATCCTGGACGATGCGGATGTTGACATGCTGATGTTTTCCATCAATCCCGCCTACGATTACGGGCAGGGGGAATATGCCAACGGCAGCGCCGACGAGCGGGCGGCGGTCTATCGCCGGTGCGAAAAAGAGGGCATCGGCATTACGGTGATGAAGCCCTTCTCCGGCGGGCAGCTGCTGGACGCCCGGCAGTCGCCTTTTGGCCGGGCGCTGACAGAATATCAGTGCATCCGCTATGCGCTGGACCGGCCGGGCGTATTATGCGTGCTTCCCGGCGCGCGAAGCCTCGGGGAGATCGAAAAGCTGCTCGCGTATGAAGCCCAAACGGAGGAGGCGCTGGATTATTCCGTCATCGGTTCCTTCGCGCCGCCCCAGGCCAACGGGAAATGCGTGTACTGCAACCATTGCAAGCCCTGTCCCGCAGGGATCGATATCGGCCTGGTGAACAAGTATTACGATCTGGCACAGGCCGGAGACACGCTGGCGGTTGAGCACTACAAAACGCTGGAAAAAAGCGCTGCCGACTGCATCCAATGTGGCCACTGCGACAGCCGCTGCCCCTTCTCCGTAAGGCAAAGCGGGAGGATGCGCGAGATCCGCGCTTTTATGGACGCCAGGTGACCGGCGCTCCCGGACAGCGTCCAAACCGGGATACGGCGGCTTACCGTTTGTTTCTTACGCCGCTGTTGCCGGTGCCCCGGACCTCCTCATGGTAGAAGTAATCCACGATGGTGGGATGCCCCTGCGGTACCCGCTCATAGGGCGTTTCATTGTCGACAAAGCGGCAGCCGTGCCGCTTGGCCATTTCCTCCGCTTTCTTTTCAAGGGCCTCAAAACAGCTCCGGTCCCGCTTATTGTATATCTCCTCATACAGCGGGAGAAGCTCCGGACGTTTTTGGGCGATGTAGCCCATGATGCCCGCCTTGAACCCGCCGCGCAGGTTCAGGTTTTCCAGCCAGACAAGGTCGCACTGATCTTTTGCGCGCTCAAAAATAGCCTCAATATCCGTGATCCCCGGGAACACGGGCGAAATGAAGCAGACGGTGCGGATGCCCGCTTCATAGACCCGCTTCATGGCCGCGAGGCGTCTTTCGATGCTGACCGCGGCGTCCATGTCGTTTTTGAACGCCTCATCCAGCGTATTCACCGACCAGGAGACCGTCAGCCGGTTCCGCCCGTTGATCTCAAGAAGCAGGTCCAGATCCCGCAGGACGAGATCGGATTTGGTGCAGATCAGGATCTCCGCGCCGCTGTCTTTGAGCTGCTCCAGCAGAAGGCGGGTCCTCCCAAACTTCTCCTCCAGCGGATTGTAGCCGTCCGTGACTGTCCCGACGATCACCTTCTGACCGGCATACTTCCCGGGATCCGTGATCGCGGGCCATTCCTTCACATCCATGAAGGCGCCCCAGTCCTCGGTATGTCCGGTAAACCGCTTCATAAAGCTGGCGTAGCAGTATCTGCAGGCATGCGGACAGCCCACATACGGATTGACCGAATACCCGCCCAGCGGCGCGCTGGATTTTGTCATAATGTTCCCGGTCCGGACGAACCCTATTTTGATTTCCGTTTGTTCCATGCGCTCTGTTCCTCCAATACGCGATCGAATGCTTCCGGCAGCTCCTGGATCATCTGTTCCTCGCCCATGATGGGAACGAGATCCTCTTTCCAGAAGACCGGTATATGATCCTTGTGCGCCTGCTCCGTCAGGGAGCGGGCCCATGCAGGCTCCGTATGGACCTTCCGGCTCTGCGCGCCGGTCATGGTGCCGATGACGATCCACCCGATGCCGGACAGATCGACCGTTCCGGGATCATCGAACAGCGGCTCAAACGTCACATGATAATGCTTCGCCTTCACGTTCTCCCGGAGCGCGTCGATGCGCCAGCGTTCCGCTTTCCTCGTCACCGTCACGCCGAACCAGGCGTTGTCAAGATCGGTGCTGAAACGGAGCAGGTCCGGCCGTTTGCTCAGAAACAGAAACCGGTGCTGCGGATTCCTGCGGATCTTTTCAAAGACCTCCTCCCGCCATTCCGTTTTCCAGACCGCAAGGTCGCTCATCCCCGTCAGCAGGAAGTTCCGGGGGCAGGGTCTGTCCATCCCTTTCAGCTTGCCCGGAAAGAACTCCGGCTGCGAAAAGTCCCCGGTCATGCGATACCGCTTCGCGTTGTTCCGGGCATAGCAGTACGGACAGCCCACGTTGCAGCCGATCACCAGGTTCATGTTTTGGATAAGGTCCTTGATGCATGCGCTCATGGCTTCCTTTTTCCCTCCAGATTCGCCTGGATCCGCCTTAGATAATCCTCGAACCGCCGGATCTCATCGTCCGTGAAGTCCTTGTAGTACATGGCGCTCATTTGATCGGAAACGGCCTCATACTCCGTCTGCAGCTCCTTTGCCTTTTCCGTCAGGAAGAGCAGCGTCTTTCGCTTGTCCCGGCTGTCCGTCTCCCTGCGGATCAGGCCCTGCCTCTCCATGCGTTCCAGCATCGTTGTCAGGGACGTAATGGCAAGGCCGCATGTTTCGGAGACCGTTTTGATCGGCACGCCGTCCCGCTGCCAGAGGACATACAGGATCCGTCCCTGGGCGCCGTTGAAAGCGTCTATGCCCTTTTCAGCCAGCACCTTTTCAAAGAGACGGTCTCCAAGCTGCTTGATCTTGGAGACCAGGAAACCGCCGTTCTTGACCACACCAACAACTCCTATATCGTAGTATTTTTCCATTGTGCCATACCGGCGCTGTTTTGTCAACCAAAACCGGTCCGTTTGCAAGGCGGCAAAGGCTCTTCCGCCCTTTGGCGCACTGTCCCGGGTCCATGCCCTTTCCGCATGTCCTATACCTCCCAAAAAAACGTCTCCGCTTGGAACCTTCAGGATTTGAGAGAGGATGAGAATATGAAAACCGAAAAACGGATTTCCCGCGTCAGAAAGATCATCGGCACCATTCTGCTGGTCCTGGTGGGTCTTCTTCTCATCGATGTCGCTTTTGTGATGCCAGCCAGGATTGACGCCGTTGTGCTGAAAGCGGATTATCAGAAGGTTTTCATCTATGAGATCTGCCTTTGCGTGATCCTGCTGTCGTTCGCGCTGGATCTCCGATTCGATCTCTTTGCCGGATGGAAGTCCCTCTTCCTCAGGGCCGTCGGCTGGCTCCTGCGCGCCGTCCTCGTTCTGTTGAGCGCGGTGATCCTCTTCTTCTGTGGGAAAGTGATCATCGGCGGCATGGTCAATACCGCCGGCCAGGCGGACCATGCCATCGTGCTTGGACTGGCTTTGGAAAACGGGAAACCCGCGCCTGACCTTTTGGCAAGGCTGGACACCGCCCGGGAATACCTGGAGCGGTATCCTCAGGCGCGTCTGATTCTGACCGGCGGAAACGCAGACGCGTCCGGCCGGACCGAAGCCGCCGTCATGCGGGATATTCTGCTTGAGCAGAACGTGCCGGAAGACAGGCTGATCCTTGAGGACCAGGCGCAAACGACGAAGGAGAACTTCCGCAACATCGCCGAAATCGTTTCTGCGCAGGACCCGGTCGTGATGATCAGCAGCAATTATCACATGGACCGTGCCGTCCGGATCGCATCGGAAAACGACTTCACACATGTAATGAGGCTTCCGGCCCCTTCCGACATCCTTGCATTTGGCGCGAACATGCTCTCGGAAGTCGTGCTGGATTTGAACGACCTCACAAAATAACAGGCTTGCCATGGGTCACAGGCGGTTTTCCGTTCCCCGACCCATCCCCGTGCCGGAGGGTTTTTTCGAGGGCCCAATCGTCCCGTGGTCCTTTCCATGAAGCGCCGGGGAAGCCCGGCCCTCCCCGACAGGCGGGACGACAAGATCCAAAGAAGAACAGGCAGAGGACTCCTGAACGTCCTCTGCCTGCATTTTGTCTTGGAAACAAGGGCCATTTCCCCTTCCCCTTCATTGGATCCTTTGAGGCTCATCTTCCCTGACGGCCACACCGTTGATAGACAGCGTATCCCCATTCAGATCGACATTGCCCGGTTCGCCGTTGAAGGCGGCCGCAGAACTGTCGCCGTTCAAGGTCCAGGCGGAATCGCTGTCCAGACCCGTCCCTTCACAAGGACAGCATTTTCTCCCTCAGCAGCGGAGACACAAGCGATGCCCTCGCTGCTCTCCGTCACGGTTTCCGCGTCAGGGTTTTCGTCCTGTTCCCCGATCCTCCCGGATCCCTTCAATTTGCCGCTTCCCGCGAAGTGTCCACAGGCCGCCTGCGGCCGCCGCCTCCGCTTACTGCAGGAAGCGCGTCTTTGGCGCCGGGCACCGCCCGGTCGTCAAAACGCCGGTGGAAAAAAGGCCGCGAGGGCTTCCTTGACCGGCGTTTGTCCCAAGACCGGTCCCCGGAAAGAACGCCAAAGCCGGCCTCCGACAGCAGGCATGATCCCCGGCGTCTGAAAAGGGGCCCTTCGGGCCTTTTTCGTTTTGCGGATTTATGGTATCATCTGTAGGGATGACCAACGGGCGCGCTCGGATCAACATATTTCAGGATGAGGAGTTGATTTACAATGATCACAGATACCTTCGATGATCAGTCTCCGGCCATTATCAATCCTGTCCCTAAAGCGGACGCGGTCGAAGCAGACGCCTGCATCGTCACTTTTTCCTATGAGATCGAAAAACAGGTGGCCGAAAAAGCTGCCAGTGAAGAAATCGCGTCCCTGTGGTGCGCTACCGGAAGGACTCCGGTCTATCTGATCAAAAGGAACGGAAAGCGTTTTGCATTTTACAAAACCTATGTCGGCGCGCCGATCACGACCGGTCTGATGGAAGATGCTACGATAGAGTTGAAATGCAAAAAATTCATTCTCTTTGGAGGCGCAGGGTGTCTTAACAAGGAAATCGCCCATGGGAAGGTGATGGTGCCGACCGAAGCCTACAGAGATGAAGGAACGTCCTATCACTATGCTCCAGCCGCGGATTATATTCCGGTGCCCAATTCAGCTGTCGTGGCGCAGTTTATGAAAGAAAACGGGATCCCATTTGTTCAGGGAAAAACATGGACAACGGATTCTTTCTATCGGGAAACAAGAAACAATTTTGAAAAGCGCAAAGCCGACGGGTGCATTTCGGTTGAAATGGAATGCGCAGGCGTTCAGGCCATGTGTTCCTTCCGCGGGCTGGAGCTCTATGCATTCTTTACAAGCGGTGATCTGCTGGATGCTCCCGAGTGGGATGAACGAGGCAAGGACTATCGCAACGGCGGGCAGCATGACGTTGGACATTTTGATATTGCCCTCGCGCTGGCAGAGTATGTTTCATGATCTGCGCAGGGCCTTTCCATTTGTCCGTTTCCTGACGCCCTGCAAGCCGGAAACGATCCTTTTTTTCCCCCCCCGCAGTGCTCCCGGTTTGAATCGAACCCGGCAGCGGGGTTTGCACAGGAGGGCGGCCTGCAGGAGATTCCGGGCGGTCAAAACACCCGTTTTTTGAGGCTTGCGCGTTTGTCCGTATATGGGCAGATCCACGCTGCCAAAGGCTCAAGGCTGCTCCCTGCCATCGTGGTCAAAAATGAGACAGGAGGGAGATTCAAAAAAATGGAGCTGTTCGATCTCTACACACAAGACCGTGAAAAAGCGGGGCAGACCATGGTGCGCGGGGAACCGGTACCCTCCGGATTCTATCGTCTGGTCGTTCACGTGTGCATCTTCGATCCAAACGGGAGGATGCTGATCCAGAAGCGGCAGCCCTTCAAGCAAGGCTGGTCTAACCTGTGGGACGTCAGCGTAGGCGGAAGCGCTATCGCAGGAGACAGCAGCCGGTCCGCCGCGGAACGGGAAACGCGTGAGGAACTGGGACTGTCGCTTGATCTGACAGACGTCCGGCCGTCGCTGACCGTTCATTGGGAGCATGGTTTTGATGATTATTATCTCCTGACGAAGGAAGTGGACCTCCACTCCCTGAAACTGCAGCCCGAGGAAGTACAGGCTGTGCGCTGGGCGTCCAAAGCGGAGATCCTCCGGATGATCGACAGCGGAGAATTCATCCCCTATGAAAAGAGCCTGTTCGAACTGCTATTCTTCCGCAAGGATCACCGCAGTGTACATACGGGAAGCGATCCTGCCGGCGGCTGAATTCAAACTTGTCTTCCCAAGGAACGATGCCTGCAGGCCCATTGGAACAAGGATGGGAAAGGTGCTGCAAAAACGCAGTGCCTTTTTGCGTTTTGATTTTGCCGGTCACCGGTGCGGGCTCAGCGGACCCTTCCATGCCGTTGAAGTGCTTCATCCGGCGGACAGCGGAAAGAAAAGCGCCTCTTTTCAGGCCCTCCTGCACATGGCGGTCACGGCTGCCGTCGTAACGCTGTCCATCGTTTCGCCGGGCTGCACGATCCTCGCAGGCTCCAAAGGGGATCGGGAGCTGGGCTGCCATTGCCCTCCCCAGGATGCCGGTCGGTGCGCTCTTCCAGGGCAAGGGGCCTCCCCAGTATTTCGGCATTGCGGTACGTTTCAGCGTATTTTCGGCTTCGGGGCTCAACGCGGTACCGGGGGGCTATCTGTTCAGGAGGGGTGCCGATCAGGCTGACCAGGATCAGTCGATCGGATGTCTGAAACGTTTTGAAAATGGATGCACGCTTTTTCCCACCCATTTCCGCTTGAGGCCGATCCATTGGACCAACCGTTTCAGGATCCCGTATTTGAGGGGCATATGCGAAGGCCTCGAACTTGCGCGTCGGTGTCAGTGCGGTCTAATCATCGTGGAAACAGAATCGCCCACCATGCATTCGCCCATTTGAGTCCTCCGGATGATGGGCGAAGGAGCGTTGGAAGCTTCTTGCGTTTATAGCAAAAGAAGCGTTCATTATCAAGGTGTAATAAAAACAGACAGTGTCCGGCAGCCTTGAAAGCGCAGCGATGATCTTTCTTTGGGTATACGGGATTGATGGCCGGTTCCTTATAGTGCGTACTGGTCAGATAGGCCAAATGCGAATATAATGAATTAGCCGTCAGAAAAAGGGACGGCAAGGAGTGGAACCCATGGAACAAAAGATCCTGAGATCGAAACGGCCTCTATCGGATGCGGAAACGGTGAGGATCGGCGCGGGCGTCCATACGCCGGACATCCGCAAAAACCCCTTCCGGCATCAGGTGTACCGCCATTTATATACGGTCCATGTTCAAATGGACATGGAAGAAAGCCCGGTATCCCCTCAGCGCAGGCGCCATAACGTGATCGGCGGCGATCCAGCACGGGTCCTTCAGGAGCTTGAATCATGATCATCAATACAGGCCAGCGGACGGACATTCCCGCCTTTTATGCGGACTGGTTTGCGAACCGGCTCAAGGAAGGCTTTGTGATGGTCCGCAATCCCTATCAGCCAGAGAGCGTAACAAGGTATCGCCTGACACCGGATGTGGTGGACTGCATCGGTTTCTGCACCAAAAACCCCGAGCCGATGCTGAAATATATGGAGCTGCTGGAGCCCTTTCATCCGTTCTGGTATGTGACGATCACGCCCTACGGAAAAGAAATCGAACCGCATGTCCCGGACAAGCGGAAAGTCCTTGAAAGCTTCAGGCGCGTGGCGGAAATTGTCGGCGCAAACTGCATGGGCTGGCGGTACGATCCGGTCTTCATCAGCGATACCTACCCGGTGGAGCGGCATATCCGGGCCTTTGAATACATGGCGAAAGCGCTGTCCGGTTTTACCCATACGGCAGTCATCAGCTTTATTGATCTGTATGAGAAGACAAAGCGCAATTTCCCGGAGGTGAGGCTGGTCAGCGCGCAAGACCGCCTGACCCTGGGCAAAGCCTTTGTGGAGATCGGGCAAAGATATGGCATGACGATCCGCCCCTGCGCGGAAGGCAGCGAGCTGGCCCGGTTCGGCGCGGACTGCAGCGGATGCATGACCCTGTCCATGTACGAAGAGGCCATCGGCCAGCCGCTGAAAGCGCCAAAGCGGGCCCCGGCGCGGAAGGCTTGCGCCTGCTATCTGGGGGCCGACATCGGCGCATATAACACCTGCGGCCACCTGTGCCGGTACTGCTACGCAAACTATGACGCACAGACCGTTCGACAGAATATGCTCAAGCACGATCCCGCGTCCCCGCTGCTGATCGGTCACCTGATGCCGGGAGATGTGATCCACGAAGCAAAGCAGGAAAGCTGGATCGACGGACAGATCAGACTGTTTTAAATCAGGCAAGCCTTTCTTTACGGAGGGATACCATCAGGATCCTCTTTTCCGGCCTTCCATGATCACGATGTGTCTTGCCATCACGGCCTCGGCGGAAATCGCGGGCAGGATGGTCCTATCCATCGCTGTATCGAAGACAACGGTCAGGTAATTCACTTCGTCTCTGTCGAGGCAGAACCGCCGGACAGATGGGACGATGTCCTTATAAACGGGCCTCCGCACCTCCCCATGGGCACAGCTTCAGGGGGCTTCCGCCACCTGTTCCTTTTTGGATGTCCATCAACGTGCCGGTATAAAGAACGCAGCCGCTCTTCGTAAGCGCTTCCGTATGCTTTCATTGACTTTCTGTGGATCAGATCCTCACAAAGCCAGAAACCACAGCTTACTGAAGCTGTGTGAAAAAGCAAGGAAGCCAATCCCCACGAAGAGGCCTGTTGCTTTGTTACTCACAGGGATGCTTTGCTGCGCTGTCCGGGGACATCACACTCAAGGATTGGAACGGACAGGATGATCACGCACCCGCTTTCCGCATTGCGAACAGGCGGCTTTTTCCTTTGGCGTCATCAGGGGGTCCCTCCAATCGCTTAAAGGGCTCCCCTTCCTGCGCCCAAAGGTCGAATCGTATTACAGTGCCGGATCAACAAATGACCGCCGACGGGAAGCAGTTTCCCATTGGCGGTCTTGTACACTGTCGCGCAGATTAGAATGATCCTTCATGCTGTGAAGCTTGCTTTGAGGTGCTTTAAGAACCGTTCCGCAATCGGAGAAGGGGTCTGGTATTTCTTCCAAATCAGGTACAGTTTGTTTTCAAGTCTGGGCGTGAGCGGGCGGAATACGAGCCCCGAGCCCGGTGAAGTGTCGACCAGATGCTCAAAGGTCAGAAGGTACCCAAGCCCCTCTTTGGCAAACAAGGAACCGTTGTAGGACAGCCGGAAGGAACCTTCCAGACGCAGGTTCTGCATTTGGTCCCCACACCATCTGGGGATGTCACTGCGCCAGCTTTGTTCTGAACAGAACAGGGGTAAACCGACCAAATCAGCCGCTGTGATGGCTTTTTTCTTAGCCAACGGATCCTCTGCCGGAAAAACAAGCCCCCATACATCAGCCTGCGGAAATACCAAATAATCGTATTTGACTGTATCCGGCCTTTCCGCCAGCACGGCGAAATCCAGCAATCCCTTGTCCAGTTTCTCCGTCACCTGCTCGGTATCACCGCTGGTGATGTGATAATGAAGCTCCGGATACTGCTGCCTGAATTCCTTGATAGCCCGCGCCAGTATCCGGATCTGGTAGGATTCAGCCATTCCAAGGTAAATATCGCCTCCGGTGATGTCGTCCAGCGTCACAAACTCCTGCGTGATCTTATCCGCCATGCTGACCAGGTCTTCCGCTCGATTGCGCAGCAGAACGCCTTCCTCCGTAAGCCGAATTGAAAAGCTGTGCCGGGTGAACAGCTTTTTGCCCAGTTCATCTTCCAGTGCTTTCAGTGCCTTCGATAATGTCGGCTGGGTCACGTGCAGCTGTTCCGCTGCCCGCGTCACGTTTTCCTCCCGCGCAACAGCCAGGTAATAGCGCAGCGTTCTGATCTCCATCCTGCCCTCCTTGAAATGCCCATCCGGAATATCACGATATTCATTATAACCATTAGCACGAAATCCGGCAAGATGCTATCATATGTTTGTCCTGAGGGACAGAACTGAGGCGGAGGAAACAATGCAAGCAGAAACTGCAAGGCAGTGCATGACCGATATCGGGCTGAGCAGGGAGACCGCAGATTACGTGACAGCGCTCCTGGATGCGGGTCACAGGGACGAAGCCTGGAAAAGACTGCGAGTGCTCCGTTGCGAGATGATGGACGAGCTGCACAGCTGTCAGAGGAAAGTGGATCAGCTGGACTGGCTGATCCGCGAAACGGAGAAAGGATCAAAGTGAAAGGAAGGACAGGAACATGATGAAGACAGAAGCGCTGGTACTGACGCAGGAATGGGACAAGACTTTCCCGAAGAGCGAAAAAGTGGATCATTGCAAGGTGACCTTTGTAAACCGTTATGGCATCACCCTGGCTGCGGATATGTATATGCCCAAAGGAGCAGCGGGAAGACTGCCTGCCATCGCCGTTTGCGGCCCCTTCGGCGCAGTGAAGGAGCAGTGCTCCGGTCTGTATGCCCAGACGATGGCGGAACGGGGGTTCCTGACGATCGCTTTCGATCCCTCCTTTACCGGTGAGAGCGGCGGTCAGCCCCGGTATATGGCATCGCCTGATATCAATACGGAGGATTTCCAGGCGGCGGTGGATTTCCTGTCTCTGCACGACAGCGTGGATCCGGAACGCATTGGCATCATCGGCATCTGTGGCTGGGGTGGTCTCTCGCTGAACACAGCGGCGATCGATACCCGTGTGAAGGCCACTGCTGCCATGACCATGTACGACATGAGCCGCGTCAATGCCAACGGCTACTTTGACGCCATGGACGAGGACGCCCGGTATGCTGCCCGTCAGGCACTGAACGCCCAGCGTATCGCGGATTACCGCAGCGGAAGCTATGCGCTTGGCGGCGGTGTGGTGGATCCGCTGCCGGAGGACGCGCCCTTCTTCGTGAAGGATTATTATGCCTATTACAAAACGCCCCGCGGCTATCATCCCCGCAGCCTCAACTCCAACGGCGGATGGAACAAGATTGGCTGCATGTCTTTTTTGAACATGCCGCAGCTCACTTATACCCATGAAATTCGGAACGCGGTTCTGATCGTGCATGGCGACAAGGCCCACTCCTGCTATTTCAGTCGTGACGCCTACGCCGCCATGGTGAAAGACAGCAAGTACAGCGAGAACAAGGAGCTGATGATCATCCCCGGCGCGGTACATACCGATCTGTATGATCAGGTGGATATCATTCCTTTTGACAAGCTGGAAAGCTTCTTTAGAGCGTATTTGAAATGAGAGTTCTGATTCTGAACGGCAGCCCCCGTCCGAAGGGCCATACAAAACAGATGATCCGAGCCTTCTGCGAAGGGCTTGAGAAGGCCGGGCATGAATATGATGAGCTGGATATCTGCCGAATGAATGTACATGGCTGTCTGGCCTGCGAATACTGCCACGGAAAAGGAAACGGCCAGTGCGTACAAAAGGACGATATGGGTAAAGTGTATCCCCTTCTTGGTGAAGCGGATATGCTGGTCATCGCTTCGCCGATTTATTATCACGGCCTGACCGGACAATTGAAGTGCTGCATTGACCGATTCTATGCAGCACTCTATCCGAAAAAGCCCATGAAACTGGCGAAGGTCGCTATGCTGCTGGTTTCCGGTGACGCGGATATGTATGATGGCGCCCTGTTCTCCTACCAGGGAGATTCCCTGGATTATCTGGGACTGGAAGATATGGGGGTTATCACAGCTCAGACGGGTGTGCAAGGGGTGGCAACTGAAAAGCTCGAAAAAATCAGGCAGTTCGGAGCTTCACTCTGATCTTTTATGAAGGCGGTAAGAATCTCAAATGATGAAAAAGGTTTGCTTTTTCCTGCTGTGTGCTGTCCTTGTCCTTACAGCGTCTTGCGGTGCGGCGGAAACCCCGGACCCAACGCCGCAGGATGCGTCCGATCGGCAAACCGGTATCGAAAGGAGTTCGAATCAGGAGGCAGCACAGGTGGGCGTATTTGATTTTGAAAACAGAACCGTATTGCTGAACAGCGGCTATACCATGCCCATCATGGGACTTGGCACCTATGCGCTGGATCACGACACCTGCTTGAACTCCGTGATGGCGCTGATTGCACACGGCGGCAGGCTCATCGATACGGCTTACATGTACGGCAACGAGGAAGCCGTGGGCGAAGGCGTCCGCCGGGCCATGGCGGAATACGGCGTCCCCCGCGTGGAAATCTTTGTCATCACCAAGATCTATCCCAATCAGTTCAGCGATCCCGAATCAGCCATCGAAATGGCGCTTGAAAAGCTGGACATTGGCTACATCGACATGATGCTCCTGCATCACCCTGGCAGCAATGACGTCAAAGCCTATCTGGCTATGGAAAAGTACGTCACGGAAGGAAAGATTCACTCCCTCGGGCTATCCAATTGGTACATAGAAGAGCTTGCGGATTTCCTTCCGCAGGTAAATATCATGCCCTCTCTGGTGCAAAACGAGATCCATCCCTATTATCAGGAGCAGGAAGTCGTGCCCTTCATTCAAGAAAAAGGCATTGTGGTGCAGTGCTGGTATCCCCTGGGCGGACGGGGCTATACAAAGGAACTGCTGACGGATGAAACGATCACTGCCATCGCCAGCGCACACGGCTTATCCGCCGCGCAGGTTATCCTCCGCTGGGATCTGCAGCGCGGTGTGGTGGTGATTCCCGGTTCCTCCAATCCGGATCATATCCGGGAGAATCTCGACCTGTTCTCCTTTGACCTGACTTCGGAAGAAATGGATCAGATCGCTGCGTTGGATCGTGGCGAAAAGCATGATTGGTATTAACCACAGCCGGTGTTGCTCATGATGCGCCAAGAACCACCGAACACATAATCCCGGTTGGCGCAGACGTGAGGGGGGGTGCAAAGTAGCGGAACCCCTTGACGCGGCTCTGCCGTTCCTCGGCCCGAACGGATTTCTCATGGTTTTCTTCCGGCGCATCAGGGATCTCTGACCGCAGAAAGCCCGGCAGGCTTTCTGACAAGCCGCGCAGGGGCATATGCCCTATTTATGGCAAGCATACTCCCGGCAGCCGAAACCGGACATATCCATGAAGATCCCAAAAATACCGAAGTTCTGAAAGATCCCGTCCGGAATCGCACCGGAACTCTGCTGCCGATCTTCTCCTACGATACAGGCATGTTAATCGCCGCTGCAGATCATGCCTAAGTACAAGGAAAAGCTGGAAACCGCCCAGCGCCGGATGGAAGAGGCCAAGGCAAAGATGGAAAAGGAAAAGGACGCCGCTCAGACTGCCACCCAGGAAGTGACAGACCTGCTGTCCTGGGCGGACACTTTCGACGAGGCCAACGCAGAGACCAAGCACATGATCATTGCCCGGCTGGTGGAGCGGATCGAGATCAACCACGATTACGAGGTTGAGATCAAGTTCCGCATCAGTGTCGAGCAGTACATGCGGATCGCGGCATAAGGGCAGACAGAGAGAATCCCGCAGGGTGATAAGCCTTGCGGGAGCCTTTTTAGTTACTGGAACGAGGCGTCAATCAATGTTCCATCAATGGCGTTGATTAAAGCATACCGTTCATATCCCTGTTGGGATGCCTTCTGATCTTGGTAAACAATTGCCCAGGTTGGGACAAACACCATGCCAGTTTCAGCATTGGCAGCACGCACAGGTTCATAAGTCAGAATAACTCGCAGGATGGTAATCGTTTGCTCATCCGTCCCATAACGTGACTGATTGATTTCTTTGTTGAATTTGGCAATTGCTTCTTCATGAGGAATCAGTTTTTTCTGGGACTCAACGGGTTCGCCCATATTAAACTGATTGCGAAGATGCGCAAATACGATACCACGGCTATTCACGAAGAACTGCAATCCGTAACGTCCTTCCGCATCTGAAGCATCGATCTGAGCAGGTCGATACACGAGATAGAATCCTTCCTCGCTTGCAGGGATGGCGCTATAGTCATAAGGCACCCGGTCACTATTTGTCGTTAGTTCACCGTCTACAATGGCTTTTTCATAAATGGCACCCATGGTCTGAATACGGTCAAGACTCATGTCAAGCATATACTCACAAGTATAATGATTGCAATCAAGACCCAACTGCGTGATTAACGTTTCAGCTTGTCCCTGAGCATCTTCCAGTGAAATACCAGTCAGTTCAGTCTTCTCCAGATTAAATTCTCCACGATGACCTTCCCAATTCCTGACCCAGATAATCCGAACGATTGCACCTGAGTAAGACTCGGATTGGTGACTATCGTGATATTCATCATAAAACAGTGCTTCCGGAGCGGCAGACAGGATGGCATGATCATTGAACTCAATAAAGTCCGTTCCCGCACCGGTTGCAATGCCGGTCGCGTTGAACCATTCCGGATCAATGTCCTTCGTGAAATCTGTCTCGATGGCCTGATATACTGGCATCATGCCGGATTCCTGATACTCTGCTGAGGTAATCAGTTCATATCCACTGTCCGTCAGAACAGTCACATTCGATGTAGCAATATCAGGCGATTCACTTGGATTGCTCATAAAGACCGGGGTGCAGGAGATCGTCCAGGAGTGCCTCTGTTGTGTCCCATCGACGGGCATGCCCTTTTCATCAATTTGTTCAACAATGCTCTCCATCTGAATCTGATAAGTTGTTCCCTCGTTTACGACAAAGCCATCAGAAGCTTCAAAGGAGTAGGTCAACGATCCATCTTCGTTGGCAACATCATAAAACCCCATGGTTCCGGGCATCAGCATGGTTCCTTCATCGACGCCGATCTTCAATGGCATGGATTTAGCTGTCAGCATCCGCCCTCCGGTTTCTTTTGCTTTGGCGATAAGGGCCTGCGTTCCTTCATCCAGGGTAAAATCCTCCTCCTGAAGCATAGCTATTGCTTCAGCTGAATCCATTGGTAAGAGTATGTCCGCTTCGTGAACAGGACGTACTGTTCCAACACCATATAAGCCTCGATCCCGATAAACAATCTCATCAAGACTGATAACGACATCACCAACTGTCACAGATTCACCAATCTGCGCAATTTTCCCCTCCTGAAGTCGCGCGCCAAGTTCATGATTCCAATGCTGTCCAAAGAACTCAGCTACCTGGGAAGAAAACAAAGCATATGCGGTTCCCATCACGGCAAGTATTCCTACAATGCTCAATACCAGAGTAAGTGAAATTTTCCTTTTCACAGGTTCTTCTCCTTTCGCGTTTGCAAGAACCCGCTGCGTAAGCCATGGATCTTCCTGCACATGCGATAGAGAATTACTGACTGCTTTCTGGACTCTTTCCTGTTCCTCATGCAGGTTCATGATCATCACTTCCTTCCAAAGCAAAGCGCAGTTTTTTTCTTGCACGGTTTAGCCTGCTGCCGACGGCCTGCCGGGAAATGCCCAGGACATCGGCAGCTTCTTCATATGTCAATCCTTGCAGCCAACAGAGCAACGCCACTTCCCTCAGCTTAATTGGAAGATTCATGATTTCTTCTGTAATCTCGTCGTCTTCCTTGTCAGCCGGAGCCTGTCGGTCTGAAAGCTTATCCAGCGTAACGGAACGGTCTACGTGCTTGAACCATCCTGTCCGATATATATTTTTGCAGCAATTGATCGCGATTCGCGTCAGCCATGTCTTCTCGGATGATTCAGCTCGAAATTTGTCCAGGTTCCGATACGCATTGATGAAAGTCTCCTGTACCGCGTCCTTTGCCAATTCTTCATCATGGAGATACATGATGCACATTCGAAGCAGGGGAAGCTGGTACAGGGTTACCATGTGCTCAATTCTTTCTTCTCTACTGTCCGGGCCCTTGACAGTGTTCATGGCAACCTCACCACCTTTCACCTATTAGACACAAGGAAACCTGGAAAACGCAACATCAGAGAAAAAAAATTTTCGAGGTGGCTTTTTCGATGCCGCCCCATTGTTATACACGATTTCCGGCCCTTAAGCCACACCGATTTCTATCACATCGTTCACCTCGACACAAAGTGCCTGTCACTTGCGCAATCTTCTGGTTTTGAGTATTATTCATGCTGGTACCCCCTCCAGTTTTATGTTGTTCGCCAACTTTGGCCGGTCAGCGATCTCCATTTTACTGTGGGGTACTCCTGGTTTCAACATCCTGCCTCCTGTCAGGATCAGTTTGGATTATACAGGAAGCTTTTGATTTTTCTGAGCATCAGAAGGATTTGCGGAGGATGATAATATGAAGCGAATTCTGGCGTTTCTTCTTGCTATTCTTTTTTCTCTACCTGCCATATGCTGTGCAGAACAGACAAAATATCAAAAAGAAGAAAACACAGGCTGGAATAAAGACAGCCGTCCTTATATCATCCGGACGCCTTTTGCTGTATGGTATATTTCAAAAGCAGATATCGAATTGCTTGGCGAAGATGCATACTATCAAGGTTTATATGCAATTCTTGATGATGCAGAAGCAGACTTTGCCGATGCCCGTGCGGCGCGTAAAGGGTTTATCCCAGATGAGATTCAACCGATTGATATTTATACTGACTTCTGCAATAAAGCAGAAGCCTCAAAAACGTCAGATGCGTTCTACCGAGAACTGGGTAATTACATCAAGCTCTTCAATGGATGGAATACAGCGCGTATCGCACTGCTGCATGAGTATGTACACTATTTAACTATGCACTGTGCCCAATCCCGCACACAATTCGGTTTCTGGGCGGAGGGCATCGCGGAGTACGTTGCCAATTTCGTCTGCAAAAACAGGCTGGGCCGGTCCGAAAATATGGGATTTGAAATCGCCGGTTATCCCCCGGTAATGTGGAATCAGTCGTGGGACGAAGCGGAGAACAGCATCGATCCCCGGAAACTGAATATTGGGCTCGGCGCGCTTGCGGCAAGCGGCGGACTGGTCGGACTACGGTACTATGCCGTTAAGAACGAAACACTCGAACGCACGGAAGAAATGGATAAGAACCTGAAGCCTGAAGACCTTTCCCTTTGCGAGGCGTCCGGCATGATCGCGTATCTTGTGGACGTATACGGCAAAAATATCGTATTCAACAACTGGAGCATTGATCCGGACGCAATGGAAACAGTCTTCGACAAGCCGTTTTCGGAACTCTACCTTGAATGGACGGAATGGAATGCTGAGCAGTGCAGAATAATGGGGATTCAATTCTGATAAAACAGAAGCAGCACAGATAGCACGATCACTACCTATCTGTGGCTCCTGCAGCAACTGCAATCTGCTCTGCAAATATATTGCCTGGAACCGCGATAAGTACGCCTGTAACAATAGACAGTGCAAAACCAGTAGAGGCCATTTCATTTGCCTCTTTCACTTCTCCGCCGCCCAGTTTCCTGGATCAATCATTTCCGGAACCATGGCCAAAAAAAGATCCAACTGCCTGAAGCAGCGCCATAACAGAGAACACAAGTCCCACTGCGGCAGTTTGCCTGCGTAGTAATTTTCCCGACGAAATAGGTGTCTGCAGAGTTATATATTCCTGTAACCAGCATGCTGATGATGGAAGGGATTGCCAGGGAGACGAGTAGTTTGGGGATTGGCGTCTGCGTCATATTCATTCCGGCTGAGTTTTTGTTTTCTTTTCTTTTCCATAATTCATAATATGGCTAAGTAGTTGGATGAACAGCTACCCAGAAAGGAGAAGCACGATCCAGACGAACCCGATCCGGCGGAACGCCACGCACACGTTTCGCTATACTGAATATTCTTGTTCAAGCGCAAAGGGTAAAATGATCAGACATAATGAAGTTATCCAAATCGAAGGATCAAATAAAAAGCTGTCAACCCGGCTATTTTAAGCAGGATTGACAGCGGCATATTTCTCTTTATTTTATTTCAGGACAACGTCAAAGGCGTTGTAGAAGTAGAAGCGGCTCATGAGGGTCTGATGGATTTCACCGGAAATGCTGTAATACAGGTTGTTCTCGGCGGGATTGGGTCCGTAGCTGAAATCCTCGGTATCGGCCACCATGGCAGCAATCAGGGCAGCGTTCACGTCGTACATCATGTCGCGCTTGCCGCCGCAGGCCGCATAGATGAAGAAGTCGTCCTTGTAGTCCGCCTGGGCGTTCATAGCGTCTTTCAGCATCTGGATTTGTTCTTCCACAGGCATTTCCAGGCTCATTTCGTCCGCGGCGCTGATGTTGGCGGAGAAGGGCATAAACCACTTGGCCACGTCCAGGTTATGGAAGAACTGATGCCAGCAGGCGTAGCAGCCCCGGGAGAAACCGGAGAAGGCCCGATGATCGCGGGAGGCGATGAAGCCCGCTTCATCCGCGGTTTCGGCGTAGGTACGGTAAGCACTTTCCACGGCGGGCATGATGTCATTGCGCATTTCCTTGGTGGAGAAGGCTTCCATGTCGATGGCGCGGGCTTCGTAATCGTAATAGTAGGTGGGGAACACCATGATGAAGGGCGCGGTGACGCCCACTTCGATCATGTTGTCCAGGGCGTTCTTGGCCTTTTCGTCGCCAATGAAGCTGTCCTGGGTTTCGTTGGTGCCGTGAAGGAAGTAGATCACGTTGTACCGTTCGGTGCCGTTCTCATCGTAGCCGTAGGGCAGGTACACGTTCACCCAACCAGGCTGCTCCGCGCCGTAGGCGGTGGTGGTGTAATCCAGGCGCACCACGGTGCCGGGCTGGGTGGATGCGGCGTCGTAGAACTTATTGTCATACTTCTTGAACACGGTCTCCGCGCCGATCACGTCGTCGGTGGTGATGACCTTCTTGTCCTCGGGCTTTTCCCGGCTTTCCGCCAGGGCGGGGATGGCGCACAGAACCAGTACCAGCGCACACAGCAAAGCAATGAACTTTTTCATAGGGCACTCTCCTTTCGGTTGGTTCGAGAATTCTTTTTATGGTGGTTTTCGATCAAATAGAGAATACAGAGAAGCCGCTTCGTTTGTCATTCTGAGCAGGCCGACGAAGGAGGCCGTGGCGAAGAATCTCCTCCCGCCACTGCTTTCCGGAAACTGACAACAGAGGAGATTCTTCGCGCTCGGATACGCTCAGAATGACAATGCTTGTTGACTGATCAAATGTTTGTCCGTTGGTTTTGCAGTGAACAATCAATATCTAAAACGATACTCTGCACGCTGCAAACCGATCCGTAAATTACGCAGCCTTTTTCTTGGCGTTCCTGCTGTCCACGATGGCGATGATCAGGAACAGAACAGCCAGCACGCCGGTACCGATCTGGCCGTAGGTGATGGCGTCCTGCCACCAGCCGTGCACTTCTTCCACGATGGTGTTGAAGCCCATGCCGTTCATGGCGTTGGAGTTGGCCACGGTGTACAGGATGTGCTTGGTGGCTTCCCGCATGGCGGTGACCACCTGGGGGTCGTCGGAATAGGTCTTGAGCTTATCGGTCCACTTGGAGGCGTCGTTGCAGTCCCAGCCGTCGCCGCCTGCCAGCAGGCCCTGGATCACGTCCATGAAGTTGTTGTTGTTGGAGAAGTCAGTGAGGGCAAAGCCGGGCATGCCGAATTCACCGCGCAGGATGTTGGTGATCAGGTTGTAATCACCGCCGGCCCAGGTCGCGCCAAGACGGTTGAAAGAGGTCATCACGCAGTACGCGTTGGCGTCGGCAATGGGATATTCAAAGGCCTGGAGGTAGATTTCACGGGCGGCCTGCTCGTTGGTCCACACGCAGATACCGTCGCGGCCCGTTTCCTGATCGTTGAAGGCGAAGTGCTTGTTGTACACATACACGCCCTTGCTCTGGATCCCGGCGGTTTCGGCGGCGCAGGTCTTGCCGGAAATGAAGGGGTCTTCGGAATAGTATTCAAAGTTGCGGCCGGAATAGGGCGTGCGGTGGATGTTCGCGCCGGGACCGTAGATGCCGGAGTACGCCTTGCGGTTGGCCATCAGGCAGTCGTTGCCCATGGAACGGCCCACGGCTTCGGCAATGGCGGGGTCAAAGGACGCGGCCATCACATCTTCGCTGGTGTAGCTGGTGGAAGAGGAGCCGCCGGTCAAGGTGGCGGTGATGCCCTGGGGGCCGTTTTCATCCTTGGTGGCGGGCTTGCCCACGCTCTTCACCGCGGCGGTGGCATGGTAGGTCTGACCGATCAGCTTGGTCATTTCGTTGAACTTCACCTGATCCATCAGATCATCCCAGGTGTAGGTCTGGCCGTTCTGCAGAGTGATGGAGCCATCCAGCGGTACGCCGATGAAGTGGGCCAGGGTCAGCTCGCCTTCCTTGCCCAGGGTGGGCATGGTGCCCTTCTTTTCCGAGTCGATGATGGTGTTCAGGGCCTTCACCAGCTCGTCGTTGGCGGCCATCTGCACGGCGGCCTTGTAGGTGTTGTTGGAAAGGTCAGCCTTGGGCATGGTGCCTGCCCAGTCGGCGCGGGTCAGATACTTGATATCGTTGCCGGTATCGGCGTCGAACTTGTTCAGGTCGCCGTGATCCAGCTGGTTGGTGATGGCAAAGCCGGTGCGGGAGGTGGCGTAGGTGGTGGTGTCCTGCTTGGCCTGCTTATAAACCACGGCCAGGTCAGCCCGGCCTTCGCCCACCATCTTGGCGGTATCCACAGCGCCGTTCAGGGTATCGTTCTGGGCGGCCTTCTGCATGAGGATATTGTTCAGGGCTTCGTGGGCGCCGTTGCCGGTGGCGAAGTAATAGCTGCCCGCATCCACGATATAGGTCTTGGCGCCGTTGGCGTCATAGGCACGCATTTCGGACTTCGCCACGGACACGTTGGCGGTCACGGTCTTGCCCGCGGGCACGTCGATCTTGGTGTAGCCCACCAGCTCCACGGCTGCCTTTTCGATGCCGTTCTGCTTGTCATAGGCGGTGTAGGGGCTCTGCATGTAGATCAGCACCGCTTCCCGGGCATCCCGGTCAGAGGGGTTGGTGACATCCACGGTGAAGTCGAAGGTATCGCCGTTCTCCTTCATGTTCAGCTTGCCGTAGGTCAGATTGCTGTAATTCAGGCCATAGCCGAAGGGGAAGGCCACGGTCTTGGCGTAGTCGTAATCGCCTACGTTCTGGTTGCCCAGTACCACGTCCTCATAGCGGGTTTCGTAGTAGCGGTAGCCGATGTAGATGCCTTCCTGATAGACCACATAGTATTCGTTGTTGGTCTTGGCGAAGGCCAGGCCCTTTTCCGCCGCGTTGGTGTAGGAGGTCACATAGGCGTTCTGCACAGCGGGAGAGGTGGTGTTGTCGTAGCAGTAGGTGTCCACCAGACGGCCGGAGGGATTGATCTTGCCGCTGAGCAGATCGCCGATGGCGCGGATGCCGCTCTGGCCCACTTCGCCCACCCACAGGCAGGCGTCGATGCCAAAGTCCTCGCCGCACACGGCGGGCTCGATCACGTCCAGCTCCACCGCGTTGGCGGTGTTCAGCAGCAGCACGATCTTCTTCAGGGAACCGGCGGCTTTCAGCTCAGCCAGCTTGCGCAGGATGTCCTTTTCCTCGGCGCTGATGGAGAGCATGTTGCCGTTCGCGTCGCTGGCGCCCACCACGGGCAGGTCCTTGCCCTCGCCGCAGACCCGGCCGATGACCATGATGGCGGCGTCGCCGTACTGGGAAACGGAATCCCATTCCGCGGCGGAGAAGGCGCTCAGGGGCGCTTCATTGACGGCGAATTCTTCGTTCTTGAAGATGTAGTTGTTCAGGGAACCGGCGGCGCTCTTCTGGCCGTAATCCTTGCCCGCGCCTTCCCGATAGAAGCTCCACAGGGTGGGGTTCACGGTGAAGCCGTCCTGCTCCAGGGCGTCCTTCAGGGTCTGGGCTTTATCGGTTTTCATCCCGCCGGAGCCGGTGCCGCCATAGACGAACCGGGCGGAGGAGGTGCCCAGCAAACTCACCTTTTCACTGCCGGACAGGGGCAGGGCGTTGTTCCGGTTCAGCAGCAGCACAGCGCCATTGGCGACCACGCTTTCGCACACCAGGTCGGCGGCCTTGGCCTGCTCTTCGCTGTTTTCATAGTCGGATACGAAGCGGGGCGGCAGATCCTCCGCCGCGTCGCCCACTACGGTGCTGCCCTCGATGCCCAGCACCATGTTGATGATGGAAGCGTAATTGTTGGCGATGGGGCCCGCGATCATGAGGAAGAGGAACAGGAACGCGAATACGCCGCACAGGATTTTCCATATTAGCTTGCCCTTGGGCTTGTTGTTCTTGGCCATTGTAATTCTCCTTTGTTGTTAAAGTGCAGCAAGCGGAATCTATCTTGAGAAAGAAATCAAGAAGTATCGCTTATTGGAGTCCAGAGGGCGAAGCCCTTTGGCGCAGGTTTGGGGGCGCGGAGCCCCTAAAAAGGCCGCCGCACTTTTCGCACGGCGGCCCAAGGAATTCAGGTCAGGCAAAGGGGATTATTCGGTGATGTTGAACACGTTGATGGATTCTTCCACGTTGGAGCAGGCAACGATCTTGTTTTCCAAGGTCACGTCGTCCAGGTCTTCCCGCAGGTCTTCCACGGTGATCACGGTACCGGCGATGTTGTGGTTGGCAACGAAATCGGCAGCGCCGTCGTCAGTACCATCGGGGAAAGCGATGTCGCTCATTTCATCGGTCCAGTTGAAGGTGTCCAGCACCATGGCATAGCCCAGCACGTTGCGGCCGAAGGATTTGCCATGCTGTTCAAAGTAGATGCCATCCAGGGTATCCAGGGTGATGTCGAAGTGGCAGGCTTCGTCGTCAGCGGATTCAGCGGAGGAATAGGTGCCGGAGTACACGATCAGCTTGTTGCCCTTCAGGCCGGGATCAGTGGTACCAAACACATATTCGCGGTAGAACAGTTCATAGTGGGTATCGTCACGGAGTACCAGGCTCAGGTCGCGGGTCCAGTACCAGCCAACCTGATCAATGAAGCTGACTTCGCTCAGGTTATAGGTGCTCTTGATGGGTTCAGCGGAAGCGATGCTCATCATAGACAGGGCCAGGATCAGGGCAGCCAGCAGGGCAACGATCTTTTTCATGGGAAATCCTCCTTCATGATCTCAACCTGCTTTGGCAGGTCGTCTTTGTGGTTATACTGTAACAAATGGGCGCTTTCATTACAAGGCGTACATCGTAACTGATGGTTTTCACATCGTAATCAGGGAAACAGGTTCAGTTTATTCCGAAATCACCAGCGTGGAAACGAAGGTCAGGGCGCCGAGCTCTTCATAATCCAGGGTGACCAGGTATGCTTCCCTGCGGGAGAGGATGACAGCGCCGTCCGTTTCCTCCACCGTTTCTTCGCCCTCCCCTTCGATGGCCCATTCGGGAGACACGATGCTGATCACGCTTTCCCGGGTGGCTTCGCCGCCGCTGGCGGTAATGGTGTCGTAGATGTTCCAGAAGGTGCCGTCAGGATTCATGAGCCGAAAGCCCGCGTCCACCACATAATCGGTCACATCCTCACCGGTAACGGAAAAATCAAAATTGATGTTGGCGTGCTCAGCGGTGGAAATACGGATGCTCACGGCCTTTTCCCCGTCAGTTTCCTTGAAGGTCACGTTGGCCCCCAGTTCCGCCCAGGAACCGGATATATTTCCGTTTTCCACCAGGTTCGTTTCCACCTGATATCCGACGGCATCCGCCGCTAGGTTCAGATATTTATCTCCTGCGCTGGCGGCGGTAAGCAGAACGGTCTCCCCCTCCTGACGCAGGGAGCAGGTGATTTCCCTGCCGAAGGGATCCACGTAATCCTCCAGGCCAACCACGTCCTCGGCGCGCATGGTCAGAGTGAAGGATTTCCCCTGCATGAGCGATACCAGCGCGTCATAGGGGGTTTTCACACTTTCACCCAGGGCCGAGCAAACGCCCAGCAGCAGGATAATAGCAAGCAGCAGCGCAAGACTTTTTTTCATATCGGTGTTCCTCTCCATGGTTATTGTTTATTCCTGAAACAATCCGTCCAGGAAAGCGTTGTACAGGTAATAGCGGCTGGTCAGATCCTGGTGGATATTATCGGAAGCCACATAGAAGAAATTATTGGTTTTGAAATCGGGGCCGTAGCTGAACAGGCTATCCGCAGCGAAGCTGCGCGCAAGGCTGGCGCAGCCTTCAAACGCGCCGTCCTCGGGGCCGCCGCTGGCCATGTAAATGAAAAATCTGCCGTCATAGTGATCCAGAATACCGTGCATGGATTCCAGATCAGCGGAAGCGCCGGAGAAGGGTAGGAAATACGCGCTTACATCCAGCATACTGCCGAACAGGCTCCAGGTGACCATGCTACCCATGGAGAAGCCGCAAATGGCCCTGTAATCCCGGGAAGCCTGGAAGCCCGCTTCATCGGCAATTTCGGCATAGGTGCGATAGGTTCCTTCGACCAAGGGCATTATTTCCTGGCGGAATTCCTGTACGAATTTTTCACTATCGTAATTGGTGCCTCGGCCATAGTAATAAGTGGGGGTCACCAGAATAAAGGGCCGAACGATGCCGGAAGAAATCATGTGATCAAAGGCATTCTTGGTGGCCTCGTTGCCGATAAGGGTATCCGGGTTGCAGCCCCGTCCGTGATAGAAGTAAATCACAGGATACCTTTCCGTGCCGTTTTCATCGTAGCCATAGGGCAGATACACGTTCAGATATTTTTTGTATGCCTTATCGTACATGTTGGTGGTGTACTTCATTTTGACCACAGTGCCGGGATGCTCGTCCGGCGCTTCGTAGAAATCCCGGTCGTACAGCAGGTAATGGGTGGAAATGCCTGCCAGCTCCGATTGATCCAGCATTGTGGGCGCTTCCTCCCCGCGGGCCAGGCAGGCGCAGCAAAGCAGACAGAAAAGCAATGCCAGGCTGATGATTTTTTTCATACGCTTTCCTCCTTTAAAAGCATTGAAAAGCAGGGGCCGAAGCGGCCCCCGCAGAAAAAAGCGTCTTACTTGAACAGCACGTCCTGAACGGCGTTGAAGAGATTGGTGCGACCGTTGATCGTGGTGTGCATGTCGTTGGAGATTTCTGCGAAGCAGTTGTTCACGGCGGGGTCAGTGCCGAAGCTGAACGCTTCGTCCGCGATCATGGCGTTGGCCAGGGCCACGGTGCCTTCATAGGCCATATCCCGCTTGCCGCCGGAGCAGAGGATCACGAAGATGTCGCTGGCAGAAATGCCGGATTCGGTCAGAGCTTCCTTGAGCCGGTCCAGGTTGTTGACTGAGCTGCCGGACATGGGCATGATCCACTTGGCCCAATCCAGCACTTTATAGGAAACATTCCAGCAGGCGCCGCTGCCCTGGCTGTAACCGGAAATGCAGCGATGGTCGCGGGAGGCAGCGAAGCCTTCGGCGTCGACGGTGGGAGCATAGGTGCTGTACTTGGATTCCACAGCGGGGATCAGGTCGCCCCGCACTTCGTCCGGGAACAGCTGATGGTTCACAGTGCGGGTTTCATATTCGTAATAGTAGGTGGGGAACACCATGAGGAAGGGCTCGCACAGGCCCATATCGATCACATTGTCGATCACGTTTTTCGCTTTTTCATTGCAGATGAAGCTTTCCTGGGTTTCATTGGTGCCATGGAAGAAATAGATGATGTTGTACTGCTTGGTGGCGTCATAGCCATAGGGCACATACACGTTGGCCCACTGGTTCATGGTTTCGCCGTACACGTCGGTGGTGTATTCCACCTTTTCGATGGTGCCGGCGTTGTCACAGGGTGCTTCCCAGAACTTGGGCTGATAGTTTTTGAAGTGCAGTTCGATGCCGCCGTCCAGTTTGGTCACGATGTCCTTCCGGTTTTCGGGCGCTTCTCTTCCTTCCGCCAGGGCGGTCACGGCGCAGCAAAGCATGAGCATCGCAAGCAGCAAAGATACGATCCGTTTCATGGTTTCAGTCCTCCTTTTTATTCCGGGCGTTATTTGCCCTCTCGTTGGTTTCACTATAAACAAAAAACGCGGCAGCTTGCAATAGCTACCGCGTAATAGGGTTTTTTCACATCGTAATTATGGGAAAATTTACTTTTCCGGCGCAAGCAGCAGAATGTCCAGAAAGAACATTTTTCCCCGCTGTTCGGCGGTGAGCATCCCGTTGTATTTTGCCGCGATCCGGTTCATGCTCTTCATGCCAAAACCGTGCCAGTCCGGGTCATTCTTGGTCTGGGGCAGGCCGTCCACAAAGGCAATATCGTCTTCGCAGGGGTTTTCCATGTGGATGGTGAGCATGTTTCCATCCCGGACGGAGGACAGAGAAATGAAGCGCTCCACCCCCTCCGGCAGGGCGGACACCGCGTTGATGGCGTTGGTCAGGGCATTCTGGAACAGGGAATACAGGTCCAGCTCCTCCACGAAGGAAAAGTCCGTCATGCCCAGGGAGCAAGTCAGCACGATGCCACGCTGCTGGCAGATGCCGATTTTTTCGGCCAGCAGCACGTCCAATACTTCATTGCCCGAATTGGCGGGCCGCTCGTAAGCGGCGATGGATTGCTTCAATTGATCCAACTGCTCCTGGGGGACGGTGCCCCGGAAGGACTTCAGCAGGTGCTTCAAATCGTGGTATTTTTCATTGATCAGCTGGGCGCTTTCCTTGCTGGCCTCGTACTGCACCCGCTGGGTGTGCACCAGTTCCCGCATGGTTTCCATGTTGCTGGCCAGCCGCGCCTGCTCCATCACGCCGAACTGCTGGGCAATCACCAGCATGTCGATGATAATCTGGAAGATTGCCTCTGCGACAACCGCCATTTGATTGCGGTCCGGGTTGTCCTGACTGAGCCTCGCCATCGTGATGCACAGGAGAAGCACGCTCACGGAGAAAATGGCTTTCAGCTTATTGTCAAAAGAACTGTCCCGGTCTTTGACAAACGGACGCATGCCAAAATACAGCAGGGTATACACCACGCCGTAGCACATCAGATCCACAATCAGTACGCCGCCCGGCTGCCGGGAAAGGCCATTCACCCATTCGATCTGCCTGAACAGGGTTTTCACGCTGCCGCCGATATCCTGAAAGAGATAGCCGGTGGCAGCGGTGAACAGGACCGTCCAGATCGTTTCGTCATAGCACAGCCAGGTGATGCCGATAAGCGTGCAGTATACGATGAGTGTCACCACAGCATGCGACAGCATGGCCAGCGGGGTGCTGCCCACAATGTATATAATTTTGCCTGCTTCGTACTGCAAAAAGCAGCCCGCCGCCGTGCCAAGCAGCAAACGCCACAGGAACCCGGGCCTCCTTTTCAGGGGATACGCTACCAGCAGCAGCCCGATCACGGACTGCAAAAGCAGCAGCGCGCTGCGTCCGTGCTGATACCAGACAGGCATATAGGTCATTATCGGCTTCCCCCTTTATACTGGGCCAGGGCCATCAAAAATTCCTTGCGTTTGCTGCTGCTGATGGGCAGCTCATGGCCGTGCACTATGACTATGTTTCCGTTCACCGCCCGGACATATTTCAGGTTCACCAGAAAGGATGCGCTGCAGCGGATAAAATGCGCCGGAGCCAGCTTGTCTTCATAGGTTTTCAGGTTGCCCCATTGCCGGATGATTTCGCTGTCCGTATGGATGAGCACGTCATGGTTGGATACCTCGACAAACGTGATGTCGTCCGCGCTGATGCGGCGGATTTCTTCCTTGGTACGCACCTCCAGGGTCATGGAGGTGTTTTGATGGGCCAGCATCCGGCACACCCGGTCCATCTTGGTGGAAAATTCCTCGTAGTGCACGGGCTTGAGCACATAATCAAACGCGCCTACGGAATATCCCTCGATGGCGTACTGGGTGAGCATGGTGATAAAAATGATCATCACCCGGTTGTCCATCTGCCGGACGCGCTTGGCCGCGTCGATGCCCAGCATATCCGGCACCTGGATATCCATGAACAGAATGTCCGCGTCGCACTTGTATTCAGTAAGGAAGGGAATGGAGCGGTCATACAGCTTTAATTGATAGGAAAAACCTTCATGGGCCTCCGCATATTTTTTCAGCATCTGGGACAGGCGTTCCGCCTGTTCCGTCTGATCCTCCAAAATAATAATGTTCAGCATTCTGCATCCCCTCGTTTTTATGCGTTCAGATGGATGATTCCCATGAGTTTTTCACGTATACAGCATAGCAGAAGTAAAAGGCGGAATCAACCGTTACATCGTAACTTATGGGTTTTACATCGTAAAAATGCCCTGACCTTCCGCGAAGATCAGGGCTGATCAAAGCAATTCGATATATCCTCACTGACCTTGAGCCGAAAGGAGGATCACTATGGCCAGAAAGGAATTATCACTCTACGCGCCTGATGTATGGATCAGGCAACTCAACAGGACGTATCCGAATCTATGGACAGATCTCCGAAAGGTGTACGCAGAGCCGGAGAGAATCCTGAACACCAAATCAGGCGGCCTCGGCCTCATCCGTAACGTACCGAACTGGTGCATTATGCCGACACTCTTTCCATTTCTGCTGATCACCCACAGATACGGGGAATCCTACTACCTCACGCACATGGATGAGATGATAACGATTGGAAGCATGTACGTATGGCGGGCCAGCAAAGGGATTTACCGGTTTGCCCCGGAAATCTATGAAGCGCTGATCAGCCAACCGCTCACCGGGGATCTTCCCACAGCCTGCCTGTATCATCTGCCGGAGTGGGCTGTGTACATTGAAACGCAAGGGCTTTCCTATGAGCGGCATCCGATGAAGGGCTTCATTGCACACCTGGATTACAACCTCTTCAGCCGGAACGTGGATCTCCAGTTCGCCATGCTCCTGGAGGAATGCGATCAGCCGAAAATGGTCGCGCTGCCCTTTGGAGACGGATCGCTGCTGGATGCCATGAAGCGTGTTGATCAGGTGGACGATCTGTTCATGGAAAAGCGGGACAACCGCTACATCGGAAGCCGGGAAGAATATCGGAAGACATTCTCCTCCATGCTGCAGCTGCTCCTGTACCTGTGCAGTG